>NZ_JAZGVT010000076.1:0-213403 GCF_036440755.1 Methylobacter sp. Wu8
TAATTTAGGCAATTACCATGAAGAGCATGAAGGACATGAAGACTTAAACCTTTCATGCCGCTTCATGTCCTTCATGGTTAAAAAATGAAAAATAAAACTTGCTCAAGTTATTTCATGCACGTGCCTTAATGGCTTTATCTGTATTTATCAGTCAAATCGGTGTCATCCGCGTTCTATTTTTTCTTACTACTGAGTCATTACGATGTTTTTTGAATTGGCGGCCTTGGCGTATCTTGTCGATATAATTTTTGGCGAGTTCCCCTGCAAGCACCCGGTGGCATTGATGGGGGATTTTATCAATGCGTTTGAGCGGCGCTTTTACAGCGACCGGATTTTGCCCGGCGCGCTATTGGTGGTCGGCTTAATAAAACTAACCCTATTGATAAGCATCTCAGTGGCTTATCTGTGCGGTTTCTTGCCGGATTGGCTGTCGCTGACGGTTTTGGCAATATTTGCCTCCACCGGGCTGGCGATGAATATGCTGCACGAAAGCGTCGCCGCCCTGTTAACCGCCGAGCAGCCCAAGCAGGCGCTAAGCTATCTGGTCAGCCGCGATACCCAAGACATGACCGAAACCGAAGTCTATAAAGCGGGCCTTGAAACCTGGGCGGAAAATCTCAGCGACGGCGTTATCGCGCCGCTGTTTTACCTGCTGCTGTTCGGTTTGCCCGGGATTGCGGTATATAAAGCCGTCAACACGATGGATTCGATGATTGCCTATAAAACCGAACGCTATTTTTATTTCGGCAAAACGGCGGCGATAGTCGACGATATAGCCAACTACATTCCCGCCCGGCTGACCGCGTTGCTGATTGTCGCATTGGCAGACGACAAACAACGCGCTTGGCAATGTTTACGGCGCGACGGCAACAAACTGGAAAGCCCCAATGCCGGTTACCCGATCGCGGCAATGGCGGGAGCCTTGGGCGTTGCGTTGGGCGGCGATGCCAGTTACCACGGAAAAATAAAACATAAGCCGACGCTGGGTTTACCCATTAATCCGGTCGACAAATCTGCATTGACCAAAGCATTGCAAATGAAAACAGGCATTGATCTGATCGTTCTAAGCCTTTTAGCCGCCGGAGCCTTATTGTCATGAAAACACTGTTCATAGGCGGCATCAAAAGCGGCAAGTCGCGGTTGGCGGAGGCGTATATTTTAGAACAGGCGGCAACGGATAAGCCGTACTATCTGGCGACGAACGAGGTTTTTGACGACGAGATGCAGGCGCGCATCCGCGTTCATCAGCAACGCCGCGAAGATTTATTTGTCACTATCGAAGAACCCGTTAAACTGTTTGAAACATTGCAAAAATGCCGGGGGCCGGTTTTGGTTGAATGCGTGTCGATGTGGCTGAACAACCAGCTTTATTATCAAATTCCCGAAGCGGATATTTTGCAGGAACTGGGAGCGGTGCTACAGTTAACTTGCGACATGGTGCTGGTGCACAATGAAGTCGGACTCAGCGTCATTGCCGACAACCGTTTGGCCCGGCAGTTTGTCGACCTGTCCGGCAAAGCGGCTCAACTGATGGGACAGCATTGCGAGCAGGTGTTTTTTTGCAGTGCGGGCTTAAAGATCAAAATGAAATAGGTGCGGACTCCGTATCTTTTAGTACGTTTAACACATTCAAGAGACAACCGTGAAAAACACAGTCTGTAAACGCTTATTTAAACTGGCTTTGGCGCTCGCGTTGACCGGGTGCGCCAGCAATCCGGCGGTTAAAACCGATGCGCCTGGTCAAGTTACCGGCGCTATTCCCGATCATTCGGTTGAGGATCGAGCGCAGGCCTTAACCGGGACTTATGCCCATTCGCAGCCGGTGCAAAACTTCATCCGGCACATGGTGCTTGAGCATGGTTTTTCGGAAAGCTATTTGAACGGCCTGTTTTCGCAAGCCAAGCGCCTGGATTACGTTATTCGCCTGGAAAATCCGCCGCAATACCACGGTCCCAAACCCGCTCGCCCGAAGGTGGGTGGCTGGACGCGCTACCGTCAGCAATTCATCACCGATGCGCATATCAATAACGGCATAGCCTTTTGGAGCAGCAATGCGGATGCGATCCAGAAAGCCAGCGTTACTTACGGCGTCGATCCCGAATATATTGTTGCGATTATCGGCGTGGAAACCTTTTTCGGCCGCAATGTCGGCAAAACGCGCATTCTCGATGCGTTGACTACGCTGGCATTCGACACCCAGAGGCGCTCCAAGTTTTTTACCTCGGAGCTGGAGAACTTCTTGCTGATGACCCGCGAAGAAGGCTACGAGCCGCTTAAGCCGGTCGGTTCCTGGGCCGGAGCAATGGGCTTGGGGCAGTTTATGCCCAGCAGTTTCCGCACCTTGGCGGTCGATTTCAACAACGATGGGCATCGTAACCTCTGGGATCAGCACGATGCGATCGGCAGCGTGGCGCATTATTTTTCACGTAACGGCTGGCAAAGCAAAATGCCGGTAGCGGAACAAGCCAAAGGCTATAGCGGCGATGCAACCATTGAGCTGAGCGCAACCAACGGCAGCGAATACTGGCGCGTCCATCCCAATTTTAAGGTAATCAAGAAATACAATAACAGCGATAAATACGCAATGGCGGTGCATCAATTGGCTCAGGCCATAAAGCGCGGCATTTATCAGTCGGACAACAAGGTGGCAAGTTTTCTTGCCCGGCGTTAAGCATCGTCGCGCCTGACAAACCACGAACGTAGCGGACGCCGAGTTTTCCGGCCCGCCACGTTTATTCCTTCCTCTTACAAGCACCGCTTCATCGCCACCCCAATATCGGTCGGCGAACTGACCACTTCAATCCCCGCCGCCTTAAGCGCGGCGACTTTGCCTTCCGCCGTGCCTTTGCCGCCGGTCACAATCGCGCCGGCATGGCCCATGCGTTTGCCGGGAGGCGCGGTTTGTCCTGCGATATAAGCGACCACAGGCTTGGTTACGTGGGCTTTGATGTATTCTGCCGCCTCTTCTTCCTCGCCGCCGCCGATTTCACCGACCATCACGATGCCTTTGGTTTGGTCATCGGCCTGAAAACGGCTCAGCACGTCGACGAAGTTCATGCCGTGGATAGGATCGCCGCCGATGCCGACGCAGGTGCTTTGCCCCAAGCCTTGCGCGGTGGTTTGATGCACCGATTCATAGGTCAAGGTGCCGGAGCGCGACACGATGCCGATCGATCCGGGCAGGTGGATATGGCCGGGCATGATGCCGATTTTGCATGCGCCGGGGGTGATCACGCCGGGGCAGTTCGGGCCGATTAATAATGCGCCGGTGCCTTCCATCGCCGCTTTAACGCGCAGCATTTGCAATATCGGTATGCCTTCGGTGATGCAGACGATCAGTTGTATCCCGGCATCGACCGCTTCGAGAATCGCGTCAGCCGCGTAAAAAGGCGGCACGTAAATGACGCTGGCGGTGGCTCCCGTACCGTTGACCGCATCCTGCACGGTGTTGAACACCGGCAAACCCAAATGGGTTTCGCCGCCGCGTTCAGGAGTAACTCCGCCGACCAACTTTGTGCCGTAGTCCAGCGCCTGCTGGGAATGGAAAGTGCCTTGTTTGCCGGTAAAGCCCTGGCAAATCACTTTAGTGTCTTTATCGATTAAAATGCTCATGCGGCCTCCTTAGCCAGTGCGACGACTTGTTCCGCGGCGTGCGCCAAATCATCCGCCGCATAAAGATTCAATCCGGTGTTGCTTAACAAGGCCCGGCCCTGTTCGGCATTGGTGCCTTCCAGGCGCACTACCACCGGTACCGCGACATGAACCTGTTCGACGGCGGCCAAAATACCCGCCGCGATAATGTCGCATTGGACGATGCCGCCGAAAATATTCACCAAGACCGCCTTGACGCTATGATCCGACAGGATCAGTTTGAACGCCTCGCAGACTTTTTCAACGCTGGTGCCGCCGCCGACATCGAGAAAATTGGCCGGTTGTCCGCCTTTCAGTTTAACCAGGTCCATCGTCGCCATTGCGAGTCCCGCGCCGTTGACCATGCAGCCGATATTGCCTTCCAGGGTGATGTAATTGAGCCCGAATTGCTGGGCTTTGTTTTCTTTTTCATCTTCCTGAGCGGGGTCTTTCATCGCCTTTATATCGGGATGCGCCTCTACCGCGTTATCGTCGAAATTGATCTTGGCGTCCAGCGCCATCAGTTCGCCGCTGTCGGTTTCTATCAGCGGGTTAATTTCAATCTGGCTGGCGTCCTTGGCTAAAAACAGGTCGTACAAGCCTTGCATGATTTTGCCCAGCGCTTTGATCTGCACGCCTTTAAGTCCCAAGGCGTAGGCGACTTTCCGGCATTGATAGCCTTGAAGACCCGCGGCAGGATGGACCGGAACGGTGATAATCCGTTCGGGCGTTTCGTGGGCGACGGTTTCTATATCCATGCCGCCCGCTGCCGAGGCGATAAAAATAATGCGCTGACTGCCCCGGTCGACCAATACGCTCAAATAGAGTTCGCGTTTGATCGGGTAGGTTTTTTCGATCAGCACAGAGTTGATCGGAAGTCCTTCCGCGCCGGTCTGCTTGGTCACCAGCCGCTTTCCGAGCATGTCCCGGCTGAACCCGGCCACTTCAGCCGGACTCTTGGCCAGCTTCACGCCGCCGACCTTGCCCCGGCCGCCTGCGTGAACTTGCGCTTTAACCACCCAGCCCTCGCCGCCCAGCTCCTTGGCAACCTGTTCGGCGCTTTCGGGCGTGGTCGCCTGCTTGCCGTCAGGCACCGGTATCGCGTAATGCAGAAACAACTGTTTAGCCTGGTATTCATGAATATTCATTTACGACTCCTCGATTGACCGGTAAGGTCCGGCGGGTATTTTTCACACACGGATGACAACTAAATGCTACGATTAATGCGATTGTTTAGTCACAGATCAACACAGATTAAACAGATTGCTTTATTAAGACAAAAGACAAAAGACAAAAGACAAAAGGCGAAAAAATCTGCTATATGATCGCTCTTTGCCTTTAATCTTTTGTCAGTGTGCGTCTGCGTCAATCTGTGGCTGAATAGTTTCCGTTGTTAAGCATTTTAACGAAGTCCCTGTAAAACGCCATTCTAAAAACCGACATGCCGCCAAATACCGACGAGACCATTTATCCCTGCCCGTTCTCCAAAGGTTACGGCATTCCCGCCCAACAAGCCTGGTTATTGCTGAAAGTGTTTTTAGGCTATCGGCTTATCCTGGCCGGTTTGTTTGTTGTGTTGTTTTACAAGTATTCAGGGTCTTCATTGCTCGGCACTTACGACAGCCGATTATTCGTCTACACCAGCCAAAGCTACTTGCTGCTGTCAATCCTGTCGGGCATCTGCATAGCCTGGCGGCTGACGAGCTACACGACGCAGGCGCAACTGCTCATTTTTACCGACATATTCATTCTGACCTTGATCATGCATGCCTCCGGCGGTATCAACAGCGGCATGGGCGCCTTGCTTGCGGTATCCATCGCGGCGGGCGGCTTGTTGATCGGCGGCCGCTGCGCGATGGTATTTGCCGCGATGGCCAGTCTGGCCGTATTGGCCGAACAAGTCGTTGCCGCCCACATGCACAGCTTTCATTCGACCTCGTATGCCAACGCCGGAATGCTGGGAGCGTCATTTTTTACCATCGCCTTGCTGTCCTATATCCTCGCAAAGCGTAGCGAACAAATATTACGGCTGGCCGATCAACAGAAAAAAACCATTACCAAGCTCGAGGACCTGAACAAGTACATTATCCAGCATCTGCAATCGGGCATCATTATCGCCAACAAGCAGCAGATGATTCAGATGGCCAATGAGTCGGCATTACGGCTGGCAAATTTACCGGTGCTGCCGGTCACGCTGGGCGATATTTCTGAACAATTATCGCAGGCATTTCAAACCTGGCTGTCCGATCCCGAACAGAATCTTGCGCTGCTGCAACTGCCGAACCAGTCCGAAATTCATAGCCGGTTCATGCCCCTGCCGACCGGGCATGAGTTTTTTTACATGATCATTCTCGAGGATATTGCGCTTTATAACCAGCAGGTGCAGCAAAGCAAGCTTGCATCGCTGGGCCGGCTCACCGCCAGCATTGCCCACGAGATACGCAACCCGCTGGGCGCGATCAGCCATGCAGGGCAATTGCTCTCGGAAAATCCGCAGTTATCCGTCCAGGACCGTCGGCTGACGGAAATCATCCAAACTCACTCGGTCCGCGTCAACCATATTATTGACGATATTTTACAGCTATCCAGAAGAACCGACTCAAGACGGGAAAAGATTCAGCTAAAGCCGTGGCTGGACAGTTACCTGAACAATTTCACGCTTGAACACAATGTGAACATCGATGCGTTCAAGCTCTCGTGCCCTGCGGAATCCTTATGCGCGCTGATAGATCCGGGCCATTTAAGGCAGATTATGGACAATCTGTGCCGGAATGCACTGAAATACGGAAAGCCCGAGTCAGGGCCAATCATTTTACGCGCTTTCGCGATACGACAGGCGCCCTGCATAGAAGTCGTCGATAACGGTTCCGGCATCAGCCGCAAACACCAGATCCACCTGTTTGAACCTTTTTTTACCACATCGTCCAGCGGTACGGGATTAGGCCTTTATATCTCAAGAGAGCTGGCCGAATTAAATCAGGCGAAATTGAGCTATTATTTAACGGCCGATAACCGGAGTTGTTTTCGGCTTTGCTTGTTAAATGCGGAACAGACCAGAATCGAACTATGAATAAACCATTGGCATTGATTGTAGACGACGAGCCCGATATCCGGGAGCTGTTGGAAATCACGCTGAACAGGATGGCTATCCAGACCTGCAGCGCTGAAAACGTTGCCGGAGCCAAGGCCTTGTTGCGGCAAAAGCCCTTCGATCTTTGCCTGACCGACATGAAACTGCCGGACGGCAACGGCCTGGAGCTGGTCGATTTCATACAAACGCTTCCCGATTCGATACCGGTTGCCGTTATTACCGCGCACGGCAATATGGAGTCGGCCATTCTGGCGATGAAAAAAGGCGCTTTCGATTTTGTGTCCAAACCGGTTGACTTGTCCGCGCTGAGATTGCTCGTTAACAATGCGTTAAAACTTTCCGAAGCAGGCTCTGTTAAAGCAAGGCAACCGCGCGACTCGCTGCTGGGCGAATCAGTAATCATGCAGGAGATCCGGGCAAAAATAGATAAACTCGCCCGCAGCCAGGCCCCGGTCTATATCAGCGGCGAATCAGGCTCCGGCAAGGAACTGGTTGCAAGGCTGATTCATCAGCGCAGCTCCCGTAGCGACCATGCTTTTGTCGCGATTAACTGCGGAGCGATTCCGCACGAGCTGATGGAAAGCGAATTTTTCGGTCATAAAAAAGGCAGCTTTACCGGGGCGGTCAGCGACAAAAAAGGCTTTTTCCAGGCCGCGGAAGGCGGCACCCTGTTTCTTGATGAAGTCGCCGACCTGCCGCTGTCCTTGCAAGTCAAATTACTGCGCGCGATACAGGAAAAAAAGATTCGCCCGGTCGGAGAGCAGCAGGAAATTCCGGTCGATATTCGTTTGCTCAGCGCGACCCATAAAAACCTTGGCGATATGGTTAAGGACGGCAGTTTCAGGCAGGATTTATATTACCGTATCAATGTGATCGATCTTCATGTCCCGCCGTTGCGGGAGCGGCCCGGCGATATACCGGTCCTTGTCGATCAGATATTAGTCAAACTGGCCGATGCCGATAAACAGCATAGGCCGGTCTTGTCGGCATCGGCATTAGCGGCATTGCAACGCTATCATTTTCCGGGCAATGTGCGCGAGCTTGAAAATATCCTGGAGCGGGCGCTTGCGTTGTATGACGGCAGCAGCATCGAGGCAGACGATTTGAATCTGCCGGTAGACAGCCAGAAGGTCGCTAAATCGCAGGATTTTGACCCCTCCTTGGGATCATTGGCGGAACATCTGGAAAAAATTGAAAGAAAAGCCGTCACCCAGGCGCTGGAAGACAACAACTGGGATAAAACAGCCGCCGCCGAACAGCTGGGGCTGTCGCTCAGGTCGTTATGCTATCGCTTGAAGCAGCTCGATATGGATTATTGAGCCCCGCTCGCTAAAGAAGCGCTTAACAATTCGACAAGCTCACCACGAATGGAATCGGCAACTTAGGATCGTGCATCAATTAATTTAGGCAATTACCATGAAGAGCGTGAAGGACATGAAGGCTTAAACCTTCATGCCGCTTCATGTCCTTCATGGTTAAAAAATGAAAAATAAAACTTGCTCAAGTTATTTCATATGAGGTTGCCGTTAAAAAACAGATCAAACCGGCGGGCGGGCCGTGTGTTGGTAAGCGGTTAAGCTTGGTTTACGCAGCAACGCATTCTTGATCCGCCATTCATCCTGCGGTTCAACGCGCACAAGAAAACTGATTTTATCGTGCGCGCTATGGGCAATCGGAATTCCGTCTCGGTATAAAATGCGCTGACCCGGCTGTCCCGGTACGCGTTGTCCCGGCGTAACCAGACCGGTTAAATTCAACGGATCGGCGGCGCTGATGGCAATAAGATCGTCCTGCCCGGTTTGCTTGCGGATTTCTCTCAGGGCCCTTACCGCTTCGGGCAAGGCATATTGTTCCCCGGCGAAGCCCTGCACGAAGCGGCCGCCGCGCAGCTCGCCCCGCGCCTCCATGCGCCGGAACACATATAACAATTCCCGCCACGGGGGCAGAATGTCTTCCTGGTCCAGCAGCTTGCGAAAGACAATGCCGTAACGGCGCAGCAGGACTCGCGCGATGTATTCGCAGTGCTGATAGCGGTCGGTTTCGACGGGCTGGTTTGGCCGGTTTAGCGACCAGCGGCCGGAGGCGGCGAACGGATCGTGATGCGGATATTTTTTGCTGCGGCGTTGCTGGACTTTCTGCGTCGTGATCAGCGTGCGCAAACCCTGGAAACTGTCGGCCGTAACCAGTCCCCAGGCGGCCAGTTCCGCCAGCGCTTCTTCCAATTGCGATTTGAGCAGGCCGGTTTCTGCCAGCAAGTCCTCGAAGAAACTGGCGCCCCATTGCTTCAGCGCATCGTAGACTTTTTGCCCTTTGCCGGACAAATCCAGCGCTTCATTGGCCGGCAGCGGCGCATAGACGCGCCAGTGCGGAAGATTAGGCCGACTAATAAAGCTGATTGAGGTGGATTTTCCGGCAGGGTTTTTACGTTTGTTCAACGCATTCCCGCTAGGAGCTTGTAAACGCAGCCAGGTGATTTTGCCGGAGCCGCACAATTTATCGAGATCTGAAGACAGATAGAAACGTATTCTGGCCGGCAGAATGTCGGCCTCCCAGCTGACGGCCGGAAGACAGAGACCTTCCAATTGCAATAAGCGCTGTTGCAAGGCGGCTTCTCCCTCGCCCGGATCATCCAGGCCGTGCCAGCGAAACAGGAAACGCATGAAGTCCGCAGGAGCTACCGGCTCTATTTCAGTGCGCAATTGCTTGAGCGTATAGCGATGAATACGGGCCAATAAGCCGCGTTCGCACCATTCGGTCGCAGTGTTTTCCTGTGTAAACCTTCCTTGAATCACGAAGCCTTCCTGTTGCAAAGCGATTAAGGCGCGGTCAATAGCGGCGATGTCAAGCGCCAGCGGATCTGCCAGTTGCGCTGCGGTGACCGGCCCCAAACCTTCCAGGCGGCTGCGGATGATTTCCGTTGCGGCGCTGTCCTGATCGCTTGCTTCACCAGCGGCAACCGGGTCGATGAAAGGATGAATAACGGCCTTCGGAAACAGCAGTTGCAAAACCTCCAAGCGTTCGGCCGCAATCCATAGGCGCGTGTCATCGGCAAGGGTCATGACGGTCGCGCGTTTGCTCTTTTGCAGGCTTTCCATCAGGCTGGGCCAGCCGTGGGCAAGATTGTCGTGCAAGTTAGAAAGCGGGCCGCGTTCGCCCTCGGTTTCGGTCAGAAACCCCAGAACCACCAGCGCGTCGTGAAGTTCATCCGGGGTATGGGCTTCCGGCCAGGCTTCGATCCGCACCCTTGCGATGGCCTCGGGGTTCAGGCGGCCGATGTCGGCGGCGCTTTGCGGGTCCATGAACCGCCGCTGCTGCACCGCCAGAGTCCTGCGTTCCTCGGCCGGGGCGTCGTCCAAAAAGGCATAGGGCCGGGCGTTGAGTATTTCCAGGGCCAGCGGGGAAGGGCTGGCCAAATCACGGGCAATGACGGTGACCGTTCCCCCTTCGATGCCGGTCAACAGCCGTTCCAGGCCGTCGATGTCCATCAACTCATGCAAACAGTCGGATAAGGTCTGGTTGACCAGCGGGTGATCGGGAATCTCCCGGTTTCCGGCGATGTTTTCCTGACAGGCGAGCTGATCCGGGAAGACCAGGGCGATAAGATCCTCGGCGTCGTTGCGTTGAAAATAGGCCGGGACTTTCTTTCCGGCGCGGTTGCGCGGCACGGCCAGCGCGGTGTTGGCAACCCAGCGCCAGCGCGACGGAAACATCGGGGCGGCTAAAAGCGCCTGTACCAAGATGTCTTTGACCGTAGCCGCCTTGAGGTACTGCGCGGGTTCATCCAGCGGAAAACTGTGGGTTGGACCTAGCGACAACACAATGGTGTCTTCGCCGGCGGCGGCCTGTAGTTCGAAGTTGAAGCGGCGGCAGAAGCGTTTTCGCAATGCGAGGCCCCAGGCCCGGTTAATCCGGGAGCCGTAAGCCGAGTGGATGACGAAATGCATGTCGCCGGTTTCATCGAAAAAGCGTTCAAACACGATTTTCTGCTGTGTAGGCAATACCGTCAGAGCCGCCTTGGCCGCGGCCAGATAGTGCGCCAGTTGCTCCGCCGCGGCATGGGGAAGCAGCAGGTTCTCTTTCAGATAACGATAAGCCTCGTCTTCTCCCTGTTCGAGCTTGGCATCTACGGCCGCGCGCAAATTCGATACCGCAAGCGACAGTTCATCGCTGCGGCCGGGCGCTTCACCGATCCAGAACGGGATATTGGGCGGCTGGCCGTGGGCATCTTCAACATAGACGCGGCCCTGTTCGATCTTGAGCATTCGATACGAGCTGTTGCCCAGTTGAAATATATCGCCCGGCAGGCTTTCAAAAGCGAAGTCTTCATTCAAGGTACCGACAAAAATGCCTTCCGGTTGCAGGATGACATCGTAATCGAATTGATCGGGAATGGCCCCGCCGTTAATCAGCGCGGTCAGCCGCGCGCCCTTGCGAGGCCGCAGCATGCCGTGAACGGCATCCCGGTGCAGATAAGCGCCGCGTCGGCCGCGCCGCGTATGAAAGCCGTCGCCGAGCATTTTGACGACGTCTATAAACTGCTCGTGGGTCAGTTCCCGGTAAGGCCATGCGGCGGAAAAGGCCTGATAAAGGTCGTTTTCGTGCCACTCGCGGCCGGCAATTTCGGCGACGATTTGCTGCGCCAGTACATCGAGCGGATGCTCGGGAATTGAAATGTGGTCCAGTTCGTCCCGTTGAATCGCTGCCATCATGGCCGTGCATTCCACCAGATCATCGCGCGACAGCGGAAACAGGCGTCCTTTCGGCGTAGCGCCAAGGCTGTGACCGGATCGCCCGACCCGCTGCAGAAAGGTTGATATGGCATGAGGCGAGGCCAGCTGGCAAACCAGATCCACTTCACCGATGTCGATACCGAGCTCGAGTGAAGCCGTCGCCACCAGGGCCTTGAGTGAGCCCTGTTTTAAACGCTGCTCCGCGGCCAGCCGGTGTTCCTTGGCCAGGCTGCCGTGATGGGAAGTGACGAATTCTTCGCCCAAGCGTTCGGCCAGCGCCGCGGCCACGCGTTCGGCCAGACGGCGGGTGTTCACAAAAATCAGTGTCGTGCGGTGTTGCTCGATCAACTGTTCCAGACGATTGTAGATTTCGCCCCAGACTTCCGCCGCCATGACAGCTTCCAGCGGCGAGCCGGTGACTTCTATTTGTAAATCACGCTGCCGTTTATGGCCGGTATCGATAATCGTACATTGCGTCGCCTGGATTCCGGTCAGGAAGTGCGCCATCAGTTCGACCGGTTTTTGCGTGGCGGATAAACCGATGCGCACCGGCGGCGTTGCGGTCAGCTGCGCCAGGCGTTCCAGGGAAAGCGAAAGATGTGCGCCGCGCTTGTTCCCTGCCAGCGCATGAATCTCATCGACGATAACGCTGCGCACCGAACTCAACATCTCGCGTCCTGAATCCGAGGTCAGCAATATGTAAAGAGATTCCGGCGTGGTGACCAGAATATGGGGCGGATGGCGCTTCATGGCCGCGCGTTCTGCCGTCGAGGTATCGCCGGTGCGGGTCTGGGCCCGGATAGCGACATCGGGCAGGCCGTTTTCCAGCAGTGCAAGGCGGATGCCGTTCAGCGGCAGTTCCAGGTTTTTGTGAATGTCGTTAGACAGCGCTTTGAGCGGTGATACATAGAGAATCCGGGTTTCATCCGGCAACGGCGATTCCAGCCCCTGTTGCACCAACTGGTCGATGGCCGCAAGAAACGCCGCCAGGGTTTTACCCGAGCCGGTAGGGGCGGCGATCAGCGTGGATTCGCCCGCACGAATGGCAGGCCAAGCCTGGCGCTGGACGTCCGAGGGGGCGTCGAAATGTGTATTGAACCACTGGGCGACTACGGGATGAAACGATGTTAACGGCATGGCATCGGAATTCAGCTTGAGAATACGGGGGCCAGTATGAACGGAATCGGATCGTCAATCCAGCCACTACTCGGATTTCTGTCATCCCTGCAAATCAGCATCCATTTATCAGGCCAGTAAGATGGCGGTTGATTTAAAAACAACAAGATTTGTATGATGTTGGCTTTTAAGGTGAGGGTAGCGCTTTACCTTCTGATATATACGAACTTAAACCCTTCTCGGCCTAAGACCGCAATAGATGAAGTGAATGCAGCGCCAAATCAATGCGGCATTAAGGACTAATGATTAAGCATTACGCGATCAAATTTCTGATTGATATAAACATAGTGAGCAGTTTTAAATGTTCAGATTTGATCCGGCGATATTAAACAGGTCCTGACAGATAATTACTGTTACGATCCAATGCCCGTTATTGCCATTTCAAATTAAGAGAAATCATCAATGAAAAGACTCTACAGGCTTAGAACTATCAATAGCTTGCTAGGTGAGTTTGACGAATTACAAAAGCAGAGTATCTATTTCGCCGAGCCTAACGAATTGAATGACCCAATGGAGGGTTTTAGGGATATTTTCTGGAATGGCGATGCTATTGCATGGAAGAATTTATTTAAACACTATCTTTTATGCCTAGAAAGATTCTGTTCGTTACTTGTCATTTCAGGAGAGGAGCATCCAATATCTATAGAACATATTCCTATTTTCTCTTCGGAGTTAGATTTACCGACCGAAGAATACAAAAATTTGTTTAAGAAAATATCTTGTAGATTTTTTAGCAATAACACTATTAGTATCTATATCAACAAAATCTCTGAAAGATCAACGCCTGTCCGCCGGGATGAATTGTTGTTCTATTTAAGCAGCATCCATCCTATTGCATTGGAAACAATATTTAGTATTTATGAAGAAAAGAATCTAATTCCTAAGAGAGTCAAACAAAGTGCAGATCTTGTTATATCAATAGGAAGATTGATCAAAGATGATTTTTGGGATGCCATTGAAAAATCTTCAAAAGAAAAAGATAGGGGAGAAAAGCTGATAGATGTATTGTTTTCTACTCAAAGACACATTCACAGCCAAGTTAACCTTATTCAGAGATACAACAATATTCTTAGCCGAGATACTAAAAATAAAAACTTAGTCCTCGTTGAGTTCCCAGAAGAATATATAAAGAAAATTGAAAAGCTTGTTTTTCCTGAATGGTATACCGCTTGTTTTATGTCAGATTGCCGTAACTCGGCAGTTTGGGGGCATTATGGTAATGGTCATACCGGTGTTTGCCTAGTGTTTAAACCAGAAATGAACAGTGACAATTTCTATATATCTTTGAGAAACAAAATAGTTGGCTGGGGAAGTGGTGGGGCAATATATGGCACTGCACAACACAAATTCTATCCTATCGACTATATAAAAGGTATTGGTCAAGTTAACTTTTTCAGATCTATAGGAAGACTACCACATCCTACTTTGAATGCTGCTTGGTACTATAACGAAAAAGGAGAAAGAAGCGAATGTGCAGACGATATACATAATTCGGAAGAACAATGGCGTCAGACATACTGGGATAACTTCTATAGAGATATCACAGTTAAGTCAAAGGATTGGAAATATGAGAATGAATATCGACTTATTTTAGCAAGTTCAATGACTGACTTTTCAGATAAAAAAGATAGAACTCTGATATACGACTTTTCGTCCCTTGAAGGCCTAATATTTGGAATTAACACAAAAAATGAAGACAAGCTAAAAATAATGGAAATTCTTGATAAGAAATTAGAGGAGACAGGAAGAGAAGATTTTAAGTTCTACCAAGCATATTATTCACCTGAAAAAAAGTGTATTGAACATAAAGAAATGAATTTGGTTAGATATAATAAATAGTCATCAAATTCAGTAGGCTGGGTTGAATACAATGAACCCCAGCCTACTTCTGCAAACCCAACATCGGCTTATTATCTATTTGCCGACATTGACAAAATTAAACCAATTGTCGCTTTTGGGTCGAACTGAGTCAGTCACGAAAGTCTGGGGTCGGCCAATTTTTTGCACTCAGTGCATCGTAAAGTTGATGCCTTTGCCAGGCTGGTTCCAACTAATAACCTGACGGGCGCAAAATTTTCTTTCGGGAAAGTTGTTAACATCTTTAAAAGAGGTGTTTCCGTGACAGTGACCATGCCATCTTTGCCTCGGATTCAAACTGATCCGTTTTAAGCGAAGCGCAGAACAAGTTGATTCCATTCATGGTTCGACAAGCTCACCACGAACGGAATCAACAACTTACCGTTCATCCTGAGCTTGTCGAAGGATTTAATCAGCGCTTCCCTAGGTGAGGCTCATTAAAAAAGGGGAGGCTAATCCGGCCTCCCCTTCATTATTTTTTGAAACTTGAAACTTGAAACTTGCGCTTAAGCCTGATATTTCTTCATGGCTTCCAGCTTTCCTATCGCCTCTTTTATTTTCGCTTCAGCCTCTGCATCCAGTTCCTTGCCGGCATAGACTTTTTCCAACAAGCCTTCTTCAACCAATGCGTCTTTTATCCAGCGTTTGGTGAAGCGGTAATTGCTGTATGCCGTGGTAACTTCTCCTGTTTTCGGATCTTTTAATCCGGCGCTCTTTACTGCGACAGCTGGGGCTTTTTTAGCGGCGGCCGGTTTGGCCGGAGCTGTCTTGGTTGTTGCCGGTTTAGCCGCCGCCTTAGGTGCGGTTGCCTTTGTTGCAGCCGCTTTGCTCGCAGCGGTTTTAGGCTGTTCTGTTTTGGTTACCGCCGCTTTAGGCGCAGCAGGTTTAGCTGCAGCGGGTTTTTCGGTTGAGACCGCCGCCTGTGGTTTGGCTTGTTCCGTAGCGGCTGCCGGCGCATGGGACTTAGCAGTTGCTTTTTGTTCGCCGATGATTGTATAGACAATATAGGCGACAAAAATAGTAGTTAATATAAACAATCCTTCAGTCATAATGGCTCTCCACCTCTTTAAGTTAATTTTTCATCACTGCTCTGAAATTAAGCGCCGCCGGTTAGCAGGGACGGGTCTTGTGCCTACCCTTTGCCCCCTCAGTCCTTTGAAGTCAATTATGACTTTACATTACTACTCTATGCCCTGCTGTCATGCAGGTAAACCGTATCGCTAGAGCCGGAATATACCAGAAGCCGGTGTGCAGGCAAAATTCTAATGCGAAAAACCGTAAACCTGGCCGGTACTTAGCGCTGGCATGTGGCGGTTACCAGCATATCCGGCCTTTCGCCAGCGTGGGCAGGTCATCGCGTAAACCCATTGCGTAATTGTTGAAATAAGCTTTGACCACCGCCGAGTGATTAATCAGGTTCATGCCCGCCGAGCGTAAGCGGATCAAGGGCTCTGCGCTCATGCCGTAAGCCTTGTTCAGCACATCCATGCTCGCCATCATCATTAGGTTATCGCCTTTACGCCAGCGCTCGTAACGGCGCAAGAAGCGCGAACCGGATAACGGCCTTTTTTCCCGTTTGGTTTGGATGACCAGTTCCGCAATGGCTGCGGCATCCAACAGCCCGGCGTTGACGCCTTGTCCGGCCAAGGGATGCATCGCATGGGCGGCATCGCCGCACAGAGCGAAACGCTGATCGATATAGCGGTTTGCGTATTGAAAGCGCAACGGAAATGCGGCGCGCGGGCCGACGTCCAGCATCTTGCCGAGAATGCCGCCTGAGGCTTGTTCCAGGGCTTGCAGGAAATCTTGGTCGGCAAGCGCCAGATGGTTTTTTGCCGTTTCCGAGCTCAAGGTCCAGACAATCGAACACTGCCCGTTTTTCAGCGGCAAAAAAGCCAATGGTCCTTCGTCGAGAAATCGTTGCCATGCGGTGAACTGATGACTCTTTTCGGTGCTGACCGTAGCGACCAGGCCGTCCTGATGATAGTCCCAGCCGGTGATTTCAATGCCCGCCATCGTTCTTAATGCGGAATCCCGGCCGTCGGCGGCAATCACCAGATCGGCCTCCAGGATGCGGCCGTCTTCCAGCCGCAACTGCCTGCCGCTGTCGTTTAGCTGCATATCGACGACTTTTGCCGGCGTTATGCAGGTGGCCGAGGGCAAGGTGTCCAGCACATCCCAAAGGGCGGCGACGGTGACCCGGTTTTCGACCAAATGGCCCAGTTCATTAAATTCGGTGTCGGCGCAATCGAAATGCAATTCGCCGTCGGCGGCGGCATCCCATACCCGCATGTCCCGGTAAGCGCAAACGCCGCGCCGCGCCATGCCCGGCCAAGCGCCGACCGTTTCCAGAATATTTTGGGAGGCTTTAGTCAGCGCGGAGACGCGAATATCGATAGGCTCCGGCGGCCACTGTCTTACCGGGTTGTACCGCTCAAGCAACGCAACCTTGACGCCGCCTTGCGCCAACGCGCAAGCGGTTGCCGCACCGACCATGCCGCCGCCGCAGACGATGACTTCATAACGCTCGGTCATTGTTCTATCTCCTGCTGCCCAGGCGGGGCAAGCGCCCGGCCAAACCCATCGCGTGGCGCGTCAGCAATGCTTTTGCGGCGGGAATATGATCCAGCACCGCCAGGCCGATATTCCGTGCGGCAGCCAATGCCAGCCAATCGTTGGAAAAAATCCGCACTACGGTATCGGTAAAGTTGATGGTCCGGTCATGATCTTTCTGCCGGGATTCGGCATAAGCCGTTAAGAAATCGGCGGCGCCTATATCCTGACCGGCTTCATGCCGGGTGATGATCATTTCGGCCAGCTGCACAACATCGCGTAAACCTAGGTTAAATCCCTGTCCCGCAACCGGATGCAACTGATGTACTGCATTGCCGATAAGCACGGTTCTATCGGCGATCATTTTTTCGGCGCGTATCAGCGACAACGGGAACGCGCGCCGAGGAGCCGCCAAACTAAGCCGGCCCAATCTATAGCCGAAACACTGTTGCAGCTCGGCCAAAAAATCCGCCTCGCTGCCGGACATCAGCGCTTCGGCATCTTCGCTGCTGCGCGTCCAGACCACGGCGCAATGAGCTGTATCAACCGGCAGCAAGGCCAGCGGCCCGGAAGCGGTAAAACGCTCGAATGCGGTATTGTTATGGGGTATCGATGATTTTACCGTGGTCACCAGCGCGGTCTGTCCGTACTCGGTGCTGTGCTGGGCTATTTCCAGCAGCTTGCGCACCGAGGAGTTGCCGCCGTCCGCGCCGACCAGCAGTTTGGCCGATATATTTAACGGCTCCTCGCCGCGTTTCAGGCTGATGTTGACGGCATCACTACCTGCCATCGAGCCGACCAGACGGGCGGGGCAAATCAGTTCCATGTCGGCCTCGGCTACCCGCTTGGCGACATGCGTTTCAATATCCCGCGCGGTAATCACATAGCCCAGCGCCTGCACATTTTCTTTTTGCGCGGAAAGCCGGGTTTTACCGAAATGGCCTTGATCGGAAATATGGATGTTTTTGATCGCCGTGGCGGCCTCGCTGACGCCTTGCCAGATGCCCAGCGCCTCAAGCATTTTCACGGTGCCGGCGGCCAAAGCCAAGGCCCGGTCACCGGCCGGAGAATCATGGTGTTGTTCGCGGGTGTTTGCTTCAACTATTGCAATCTTCAGCCCGGTGTCTTTTAACGCCAGCGCCAGGCAGTTACCCGCCAAGCCGCCGCCGACAATCACTAAGTCGTAATCATGTCGCATCAGGTCGCCTGCATTAAGCTTTCAATTTCCGCAATGGTTTTGGGCACGCCGCCGGTCAAAATCTCGTGTCCCTCTGCGGTGACCAGCACATCGTCTTCGATACGGATGCCTATGCCGCGCCATTGCTCGTCAACGGTCATGCAATCCGCCGGGATGTACAGGCCCGGTTCGACGGTCAACACCATGCCGGGTTCCAGCAGGCGCCATTCCTTGTCCAGTTTGTAGTCGCCGACATCATGCACGTCCATGCCCAACCAGTGGCCGATCCGGTGCATGTAAAACTGTTTGTATTTTTCATCCTTGATCAGTTTTGAGATTTTGCCTTTGAGCAAGCCCAACGATACCAGGCCTTTGGTCAGCACCTCAACCGACGCATCGTGCGCCAGATGCCACGGCAGTCCGGGCTTGATCTGTGCAAGCGCCGCCGTCTGGGCATCCAGCACCAGTTGATAAAGCTGTCGTTGGGGCTCGCTGAAACGCCCTGAAACCGGAAAAGTGCGGGTAATATCGGCGGCGTAATGGTCGCATTCCGCGCCGGCATCGATCAGCAGTAGGTCGCCGCTTTTTAACTTGTCGGCATTCTCTGTATAGTGCAGTACGCAGGCGTTCTTGCCGCCGGCCACTATCGATGGGTAAGCCACCGCACGCAAGCCGTCCTGGATAAAGTTATAGATAAGCTCCGCTTCTATCTGATACTCGTACAGTCCGGGCTTGCATTTCTGCATGGCTTTGACATGGGCGTTGGCGGACACCTCGGCGGCGCGGCGCATCAGTTTGAGTTCTTCGGGGCTCTTGAACAGGCGCATTTCGTGCAGGATATGCTCCAGAGAAACCAGTTCGCCCGGCGCAGTAACGCCGGTTCTGGATTGGCTGCGGATATGGTTTATCCAGAGCAATAAATTGTGGTCGAGATCGGAGTCCCGCCCTATCGGATAATAAACCTTGGCCTTGTCTTCCAGCATGCCCGGCAAAATGTCGTCCAGATCGTCAATCGGAAAAGAGTCGTCAGCCTTGTAATGTGCGGTGGCGCCTTCAAGGCCCGCATGCGCGCCTTCCCATAAGGCCTTTTTTTCGTCGAATTCGCGGCAAAATAAAATGTATTCGCCCTGCTTGCGGCCGGGGATAAAAACCGCCAGCGAATCCGGCTCATTAAAGCCGGTCAAATAATAAAAGTCGCTATCCTGCCGGAACGGGTAATCCACGTCCCGGTTGCGGGTTCGGACTGCGGCGCTGCCGATAAGCGCAATATTGCCGATGCCGATGTGCTGCATTAATTGTTTGCGGCGTTTTTTAAATTCGCTTTGTTTCATGTTTAGATCAGGTAAAGGTTAAGGGCGAAAGGCAAAAGGTTAAAAGTTCAAGCGGTTTTTTCGCCTTTTGTCTTTTGCCTTGCGTCTTCTTTATTCAATTCGCTACGCAGCAATAAAACCGCCGATCTGATGTATTCGGTAATTTCCATAAAATCGCTTTCATCTTCCTCGCCTTCAGCCTCCGTATCCAGCTTGGTGAACTCGACAATATCCTTCAGTATTTCAATCGTTTCCCTGGACCAGTCGGAAGCGGCCTGAGTAAATCCCACGCCCAATAGGAAGCCCTGGCACCAGTGGGTTAGCGCCTCGACCTGTTCGCTCAACAAGGTCTCATCGTCCGGCAACAACAGGTCGAATTCGAAGTCATCGCTGACCAATAAGCTACGCGTTTCCTCGAACAAATGCGTCAGCACCTCTTTGTTTTGATCGGAAACCGGTGTCCCATGCCGAAACAGCTCGGTTAGCCACGCGGCGCTCTGAGCCTGTTCATTAACGCACAACATGCCCGCCGCCATGCCGTGAGCTTGCGCGGCGGTAAGTTCGGCGTCGCCTTGCATTACTATTTCACTAATTGTTTGATAAGTCATAAATTCCACATAATAATTTCACTATCGCGGACTAAAAATATCACTTATGCTACCATTGATCATAAACTTGGATAATATTTGTTAATCCTGAATCGCCCGGTAGATAGGCAATATTCTGCTTAACTACATTGCAATAACCTAGTTGCCACCATGACACAATCAAATCATTCTTTAGAGTTAAAAGACCTTGAGGACAAGCTGGATCAGCTGATCCAGCAATACGCCAGCGTAAAAAACGAAAACAGTTCGCTGAAAACCAAGCAGGATTCATTAGTCAGAGAAAAAGCCAAGCTGTTGGAAAAAACCACTCTGGCCAGAACCCGGGTTGAAGCCATGATTACCCGCCTGAAAGCAATGGAGAACGGATCGTGAACAAGAAGCCCCAGCCTGTATCCCTGATGATTATGGGCAAAGAATACAAAATTGCCTGCGCCCCTGACGAACAAAGCGACCTGATTCAGTCGGCTCAGCAGCTCGACGTTCAAATGCGGCAAATGCGCGATTCCGGTAAAGTGGCCGGCGCCGACAGGATTGCGGTGATGGCGGCGCTTAACTTGGCACACGAGTTGCAGCTGATGAAAAGTCAAAATGCCCAGCTCAACCAAACATTGAGCGAATGCCTGGCAAAAATGACTCACAAAATAGAAAACGTTTTAGAAAATCATTAAACACGCTAAAATACTTTCCTGCATTTCCTGCAGCGTTCGAGAGTGTGCTGGGTGTTTCCTGAACCTGTTTTTACCCCGGGGGCGGATACCAGTACTGGTGTGCATGCCCGTTCCATACGGGAAGCCTGATTTACCGGCCACGTCCCCACTTGAACCTCCGGTTCAAGGACGAAAGCACATTACGGCGCAGGCGGGAGATGCACCATAACATCCTCACTAAAACAAAATCCCGATGAATTACTGGCTAATGAAATCCGAACCCGATACGTTCGGGATTAACGATCTGTACAACAAACCCGACCGGACCGAACATTGGGATGGCGTGCGTAATTACCAGGCCAGAAACATGATGCGGGACGACATGAAGCTGGGCGATCAGGTTTTCTTCTATCATTCCAATTGCGACGTGCCGGGCATAGTCGGCATTATGGAAGTTGTTAAGGAAGGCTACCCGGATTTTTCCGCGTTCGATCCCGATGACAAGCATTTCGATCCCAAAAGCGATCCCGAGCATCCCCGCTGGATCATGGTTGATGTTAAATACCTCAGGACATTGTCCCGCACCATTACCCTTAAAGAATTAAAAGATAAGGAAGAGTTGGCGGACTTCGCGCTGGTAAGGCGCGGCAACCGATTATCCATAATGCCGGTCGGTAAAGACCAGTGGGAGTTTATTCTTTCGCTGGAGTAAAGCGGGTGGAGTTTAAATTAATATGGGTTCCGCCTCTCCGATCCTTGCGATTGTATTCGTTGCATTCATGCAAGTAATGTGTGGATAAATTTGCCTGCCATCAGTACAGATTCAGGTTGTCTGGAGTAATGTTAAGGTCTGGCTAAATCGGCCTGGCTATGAAACAATTGATACATTAACAAGGCGTGATTAGGACGGAATTACGCCCATTTTTTAAGGGAACGGTGTGAGAGATATTTTAGTCATTCAAATTGCTCAGTCGAAGTTGTTCCTGTTGCTTTCTTATGTCTGAGGACATCATGGGCAATAGTCATGCAATTATTCTTGCCGGCGGCAGCGGCAGTCGACTTTGGCCGCTTTCGCGCACATTACGTCCCAAACAATTGCTTCCGCTCGACGGAGAGCAAACATTGCTGCAACAAACAGCACGCCGTTTGCTCAAGCATGTCGATGCCGGGCGTTTGTTAACGGTTACCCATCAGGATCACAAGTTTGAGGTAAAAGGCCAATTGGCGGAAGTTGATGCACGGCTTCCTGCCGCAGTATTGGCCGAGCCCTGCGCCCGGAATACCCTGCCCGCGATTGCGTGGGCGGTCTGGGAGATTTTTAAGCAGGACCGGAAAGCGATGATCGGTGTTTTCCCTTCCGATCATGCAATCGGCAACGAACAAAACTTCCTGTCAGCTTGGCGCTCAGCTGAACTGGCTGCGGCGGCGGGTTATCTGGTATTGCTGGGCATCACGCCGCATGAGCCTGCAACCGGCTACGGTTATATCCAGCCCGGCGAGTCCCTGGGGCTTGATGCAGTCAACCCGGTTTTGAGCGTATCCCGATTTGTTGAAAAGCCGGATCTTGAAAATGCAAAGCGCTTTGTTGACAACGGCTATTTGTGGAATAGCGGCATGTTTGTATTTCGTGCAGGCGATTTTATGCAAATGCTGGAACAGCATCAGCCGGAAATTCACCGGGCAATAACCTCAATGCGTGGGACGGCGGACGTCGAAGCGTCTTATGAAGAGCTGCCGAATCTGTCCATCGATTACGGTCTGGCGGAAAAGGCAAAAAAAGTCGCGGTAGTGCCTGTCGCGATGAACTGGAGCGATCTCGGCAGTTGGGAGTCTATCTATCAGCATCGCGGCAAGGATGAAGCAGGAAATGTTTCCCACGGCGACGTACTGTCGCTGGATACGCAAGACAGCTTGCTATGGAGTTCGAACAGCCTACTGGCAACGATAGGCGTAAGCAATATTGCGGTGATTCAAACGGCTGATGCGACGTTGATTTGCGATCGCAGCCGCACCGAAGACATTAAGCAGTTGGTTGTACAAGTTCAGAAAACGCACCCCCATCTGACGGAAACGCATTTGACGGTACATCGTCCATGGGGAACCTACACGGTTTTGGAAGAAGGTCCACGTTTCAAGATCAAGTGTATTGTGGTCAATCCCGGCGCCAAACTTTCGATGCAAATGCACAATCACCGCTCCGAACACTGGGTTGTCGTGTCCGGTACAGCCAAAATCACCAACGGCGAGCAGGAAATCCAACTGGAGCCTAACCAATCAACCTATATTCCCAAGACGCACCGGCATCGGTTGGAAAACACCGGTACTCTTCCGTTGCAAATTATCGAGGTGCAATGCGGCGAGTATGTGGGGGAAGACGATATCGTGCGTTTCGATGATACTTATGGCCGAACATAGCTGAATGAATAAAACAGCATTAATTGCCGGAGTTGCCGAGCAGGATGGTGATTATCTGGCTGAATTCCCGCTCCAAAGTGACTATGTAGTGCATGACGCCAAACGGCGCTCATCGTTGTTTATGCGCAAGTTATTGGATGTCTCCAGAATTAGTGAACGGGAATGGGCGGCAAGCACCAGCTTGAAAGACGAAATTAAGCTGACTTACAAAGCATTCGGAGGCAATCAGGCATGAAAGCAATTATTCTTGCCGGCGGTTTAGGCACACGGATTAGTGAAGAGACATCAATCCGGCCTAAGCCTATGGTTGATGTTGGCGGCAAGCCCGTACTCTGGCACATCATGAAAACCTATTCAGCCCACGGTATACATGACTTTGTCATTTGTTGCGGTTATAAAGGCTATGTGATTAAGGAGTATTTTGCCAATTACTTTTTGCACATGTCCGATGTGACATTTGACATGCGAAGTAACCAGATGGAAGTACATCAGCGCAACGCTGAACCATGGCGCGTAACATTGGTCGATACCGGCGAAGAAACCATGACCGGCGGCCGCATTAAGCGTGTTGCCGATTACATAGGCAACGAAGATTTTTGCTGCACGTATGGCGATGGCATTGGTGATGTGAATATCACTGCGCTGATTGAATTCCATAAACAGCATGGCAAACTGGCTACCTTGACAGCAATGCAGCCGCCGGGACGATTTGGCGCGCTTAATTTGAACGGGAGCAGTGTAATCGGTTTTCAGGAAAAACCGCAGGGAGATGGTAATTGGGTTAACGGCGGGTTCTTTGTACTTTCGCCAGAAGTGCTCGGTTACATTAAAGACGATCATACGGTTTGGGAGAACGAACCTATGGAGCAACTTGCCAGAGACGGACAAATGGCTGCTCATTTCCATTCCGGTTTTTGGCAGCCTATGGATACCTTGCGCGATAAAAACTATCTTGAAGCGTTATGGGCCGGCGGAAAGGCGCCGTGGAAAATATGGTAAGTCCATCATTCTGGGCCAATAGAGTCGTACTGCTAACCGGCCATACCGGTTTCAAAGGAAGCTGGCTTTCTTTGTGGTTGCAAGCTATGGGTGCAAGAGTAATCGGCTACGCACTGGCAGCGCCCACACATCCCAGTTTATTTGATGCCGCCAATGTTGCCGAAGGCATGGTTAGCATCGAGTCCGATATACGCGATTTTGCGGCGCTTTCAGCCGTGTTTGAAGAATATCAACCCGAGATTGTCATACATCTGGCGGCTCAGTCTTTGGTGCGCTATTCCTACGCTAACCCGATAGAAACTTACTCCACTAACGTAATGGGTACCGTGCATTTGTTGGAAGCCGCAAGACTGACGAGCAGTGTGCGGGCAATCGTCAACATTACCAGCGACAAATGTTACGAGAACCGTGAATGGGTATGGGGTTATCGGGAAAACGAACCGATGGGCGGCTACGACCCATACAGTAACAGCAAGGGCTGTGCTGAGCTGGTGGCATCCGCTTATCGAAGCTCCTATTTCAATCCCGGTAATTTTACAGATCATCGCGTGGCATTAGCCTCGGCCAGAGCGGGCAATGTGATCGGCGGCGGCGATTGGGCGGAAGACCGGCTTATTCCCGACATTATGCGCGCCATCACTCAAGGCAAGCCGGTGAATATTCGCAATCCACATGCCATCCGTCCTTGGCAACATGTGCTGGAGCCGTTATCCGGTTATTTATTGCTGGCGCAAAAGCTTTATCAAGAAGGCGCGGCCTATGCAGAAGGCTGGAACTTCGGTCCGGCCGATGAAGATGCCAAGCCCGTGCAATGGATAGTGGATAGCCTGACTAAATCTTGGGGCGATGGCGCGAGCTGGTTGCTGGATCAGGGCGATCATCCGCACGAGGCGCATTATCTGAAACTGGATTGTTCCAAGGCGAAAGCACAGCTGGATTGGCACCCAAGATGGCGTCTCGAACACGCATTGGCTGCGATTGTTGAGTGGCATCGGGCATATCGGGACGGGCAAGACATGCATGAGCTGACCTTGCGTCAGATCCGGGCATATGACAATGATTTAAACAATTAAGCGGGAATTTGAAGTGGGCAAGGCAGAGTTGAAACAACAGATATTCGATCTGGTTGAGCGTTACAGTGAGTTGCATTTCGCGGAGCAGGCATTTGAAGCCGGCGCCAGCGTCATCCCTCCATCCGGTAAAGTGCTTGGCGCCAGCGAATTGAAAAACATGGTCGATGCCTCCCTGGATGGCTGGCTGACCACCGGACGTTTCAATAAGGCCTTTGAACAGCGCTTTGCCGAGTTTGTCGGCGTGCCTTACGCGCTGACGACTACATCGGGTTCTGCGGCCAACCTGCTCGCGTTTACCGCGCTGACTTCTTACAAACTGGGTGATCGCGCGTTAAAGCCGGGCGATGAAGTCATTACGGTTGCGGCAGGTTTTCCTACCACCGTTAACCCGATTTTGCAGAACGGTATGGTGCCGGTGTTTGTCGATGTCGATATTCCGACCTACAACATCGACCCGCAAAAAATCGAAGCAGCGGTGACTGAACGCACCCGCGCAATCATGGTCGCCCACACCTTGGGCAATCCGTTCGATCTGGATGCCGTGATGGCTATCGCGCAAAAATATGATCTGTGGGTCATTGAAGATTGCTGCGACGCGTTGGGTTCGCTCTACAAAGGCCAGCATGTCGGCACCTTCGGTCATATCGCCACATGCAGTTTTTATCCGGCTCATCACATCACCATGGGCGAAGGCGGCATCGTTTTTACCAAAGACCGCAAGCTGAAAAAAATCATCGAATCCTTCCGCGATTGGGGACGTGATTGCTACTGCGCGCCCGGCTGCGACGATACCTGCCGCAAACGTTTTGGCTGGCAACTCGGAACTCTGCCCAAAGGTTACGATCACAAATACACCTACTCGCATTTGGGCTATAACCTCAACATCAGCGACATGCAGGCAGCCTGCGCTTTAGCGCAAATGGACCGCTTGCCGGAATTTATAGCCGCACGCAAACGCAATTTCGCCTTTCTTAAAGAACGGCTGAAATCCTGCGAAGCGCTGCTGATTCTTCCCGAGGCTACTGCGGATAGCGAGCCATCCTGGTTTGGCTTTCCCATTACCCTAAGGGAATCGGCGGGCATTGAGCGGGTCGAGCTGCTGAAATATCTGGATCAATACAAAATAGGCACACGCCTCTTGTTTGCCGGTAACCTCACACGCCAGCCTTATTTCAAAGATAGAACCTATCGTGTCAGCGGCGAACTTACCCGCACCGATGAGATAATGAACAATACCTTCTGGATAGGTGTTTACCCCGGCCTGAATGAACAGAAGCTGGCGTTCGTGGTCGAGAAAATCGAAACGTTTCTTGGCGTGATCTCATAAAATCACGAGAACATAGGATTCGCATTGAAAGCCTCTGACGCAGTCGCCAAATTTCTGATAAACCATCGAGTTCAGACCTGTTTCGAACTCGTGGGTGGCATGATCACCCATCTCTTAGACAGCTTCGCCGAATCGGGGCAATTCAACATCGTTTCGATGCACCATGAGCAATCTGCTGCGTTCGCAGCGGAAGGCGTGGCAAGATATACCAAAGGGAAAACCATCGCACTGGCGATGGGGACCAGCGGTCCGGGTGCAACCAATCTGGTAACCGGTATCGGGAGTTGCTGGTTCGATTCCGTACCCTGCTTATTCATCACGGGGCAAGTCAACACCCGTGAACTCAAAGGTGAACAGGCCATCAGGCAGCAAGGATTTCAGGAGCTGGATATTGTTGAAGTTGTACGGTCATTGACAAAATATGCAGTGCGAGTGGATGACCCCGAAGATTTGCTGTCGGAATTGCATAAAGCGTTATCGACATCACTGAGTGGGCGTCAAGGCCCGGTGTTGCTGGATATTCCCAACGATGTCCAGCGCGCCGAGATTCCTGATGCATGGGTTGAAAAATGGCTGAATGTTCCGCTGGACATCAACACCGGGCCGGAAATAGGCTTGAATGATCTGGAGAATTTGGAAGCGCTTTGTAAGGATGTGCAGCGGCCGTTGATTTGTATCGGCGGCGGAGCGCGTTGGGCCGACTCGATGAGCGATTGGCTGCTGGCGGCAGATGCCCTAGGCGTCCCGTATGTGTCTACACTGATGGGGCATGAGCGGGTGACCGCAGGAAACAATTACTTCAACATGATCGGCAGTTATGGCAATCGCGAGGCCAATTGGGCGGTACAAAACTGTGATTTACTGATCGTAATGGGTGCGCGCCTCGATGTCCGGCAAACGGGTTCCGACGTGGAAGACTTTGCCCGTCATGCGCATATCGTCCAGATAGACATTGATCCGTCGCAATTGGCTAATCGCGTTCAGGCCGACCTGAATATTTGTGCAACGGCGGACAGTTTTTTCAAGGCATTTCCGCTTCAAGCAAGCGTATTTCCAAGCCTGGACAAGAACTGGTTGACCGAGCTGTCAAAACAACGCGACCGGGCTCAGCTTAATGAATATGCGGACTGGGAAATCAGTCCCAGTGAGGTTGTCAAAAAACTAAATCGTATCTTGGACAAGCATGCCGTCGATTATGTCTGCGATGTCGGCAATCATCAAATGTGGGCGGCACAAAGCCTGCGCTTGACGCCCAACCAGGCCGTTCATTACAGCGGCGGGATGGGCGCGATGGGATTTGCATTACCTACAGCATTGGGGATAGCCGTTCAATCCAGGAACAAAGTGGTCGTGATTAGCGGAGACGGCAGCCTGCAAATCAATATCCAGGAGCTGGATACTCTGAATAGGCTGGGCTTGGATCTGGCTATTATAGTAATGAACAATTCAGCGTTGGGCATGGTCAAGAATTTCCAGGATATGTATTTTGACGGCCGGAACCAATCGACTCAGAAAGGTTACAGCAGCCCCTCCTTCACCGATATTGCAACAGCCTACGGGATCGAAGCCCATCGTGTCGGCAACGCGGCGGATACAGAGCGCGCTTTGAATCTGATAGCGGAGCGCAAAAGCCCGCTGCTGATCGAAATTATGATGGATGGCGCGACGGAATGCCGGCCCCGCTTGGCTTTTGGGGCGAAGCTGGATGAGCAGTTCCCCCCGCTAAACGCCTAATCGATCCGGCGACATGATGAGAATTGCCATTCTGGGAGCGACCAGCCAAATTGCCAGAGACTTGATCGTTTCGTTTTCCACGGCGGACGACAAACAGCTGCACTTATTTGCGCGCTATCCCGACGAGGCGGCCAAATGGTTAATGTCTGTAGGTCTTTCAGGTCTCTATCCGGTAGATGAATTTTCCGGGTTTGCCAATCATGAATTCGATGCCGTCATAAACTTCGTTGGTGTCGGCAACCCGGAACGGGCGCTAAAAATGGGCAATTCGATTTTTGATATTACCTTGCGTTTTGATGAGCTGGTGCTGAATTATTTGCAAACCCACCCTGCATGCCGTTACCTGTTTTTGAGCAGCGGTGCCGCCTACGGGTCAAGTTTCAACGAACCGGCTGCCCGAAATACGCCGGCGGTTGTGGCGATAAACGATCTGGCCCCGCAGGAATGGTATGGCGTCGCTAAGCTGCATGCGGAATGCAGGCATCGCGCCCATCCTGAGTTATCTATCATCGATATACGGGTGTTCAATTATTTCAGTCGCACACAAGATCTTTCAGCGCGATTCCTGATTACGGATATTTTGCGCGCCATTCGCGATAAGACAGTGCTGGAGACTTCATCGGATTATATCGTGCGCGACTACCTGCATCCGGCCGATTTTTATAAATTGGTCAGTGCGCTTCTTTCCGCACCTGCTGCCAATGTGGCCGTTGACTGCTTTACTCTTGCTCCCGTTGATAAGCCTAATCTATTGGCGGCCATGCAAGAAAATTTTGGTTTGCGGTATGAGATAATCAAGGCCTCAGCCGACATTAATGCAACAGGTAGCAAGCCTTATTACTACTCAATTAACAGACGAGCAGCAGATTTTGGATATTATCCCGGTTTGACCTCGCTTGAGGGGCTTATGCAAGAAGCGATCGCAATAATTCAGAAGCAAACAACGCAGGCCGGAAGCAATTGATCGCCATCATCTTTGGCAGGGCTGCACAATTTCTGCTTGCGCTCGTAATGATGCGCGTCGCGACAACACTACTGTCGCCTGAGGAAATGGGCAAGGTTTCGTTGGTAATAACTACCATTGCGTTCTTTGCATTATTCCTCGTTAATCCTGTCGGCATGTTTATCAATCGCCGCCTGCATGCTTGGCAGGAAAGTGGAGTTGCGTGGCACTATTTGATTCGCTATGTAAATTATCTGATATTTGTTGCACTCATTGCCGGAATGGTTTTGCTGCTGCTCTATATAAACGAATGGGTAAGCTTTGGAATATCTATTGGCTGGCTTCTTTTGTTTGTTTGCGGGTCATTATTTTTCAATACGATCAACCAAACGGCGATTCCTTCGCTGAATTTGTTGGGAGATAGTAGAAAGTTCGTCGCGTTGACGGTTGCTACGATAGCCGCAAGTTTTGCGTGTGCCACGTTACTTGTACAAATGGTGCAAGCATCAGCACAGTACTGGCTGCTTGGATTGCTATTGGGGCAAACATTGCTGGGAGTGATTGGAACGAGGGTGCTTTTTGTACGATTGCAAAAAACGAAAGCTCTTCATGTGCCATTGACCATTCGTTGGCGGAACTTACATGGGCTCTTTAGTTTTGCATACCCAGTGGCATTGGCTGTTGGACTGGGATGGATTCAGAGTCAGGGTTATCGTTATTTGATGGAAGAACGCCTAGGATTGACTGAGCTTGGGATATTTGTTGCCGGCTATGGCATAAGTGCCGGTTTGATCGCAGGATTTGAATCTATTTTTGCGACTTATTTTCAGCCGAAATTCTATAAGCGCATAAGCAATGATAATCTCAGTGAGCAGTCCAATGCTTGGCGCGAGTATGCTCAAGCTATTCTCCCTTCTATGCTGATAACGAGCTTTTTTATTATGGCGACAGCACCCGATTTAACCAAGCTATTGCTTGGGCCAAGCTTCAGACAGTCCGCACAATTTGTTGTCTGGGGTTCGTTGGCTGAATCGGCAAGAATTTCAACTGCTGTGTTTGGTATGGTCGCTCATGCTCGAATGAATACAAAACTACTATTGCTTCCAAATCTGGTTGGAGCTGCAATGTCCATATCGTTAATCTGGTACCTGACTTCGATTTACGGTTCAGATGGCGTTGGGCTTGGTTTGGTGTTTTCATCGATAGTGACCTTGCTGTTAACTATTGGCATAACCAAAAATCACTTGGCAGTAGCCTTGCCTCTCAGGCTGTTTGTGCAAAGCGCAATTATGGGAGTTGTGTTACTGGTGACGGCAAAAATTTTAAGTCAATTACTGGACTATGACGGAAGTCATTTATTTTCGTTTATACGGTTGTGCGTTATTGGCTTATTATTTTTGTTGTTTCAATATTCAATGCTACTTCCTGTGTTGCGGAGAGAAGCAGTGATCTCTCATACCTGATTTAGGTTAGCGGTTTATGCATTTTGCGTTCTGTAGCGATATCGAAGAATTTAATAAAGATCAATTGCGTGATAAGCAATGGAGTTACCGTTTTCCTGGTTCTGGCTGGATAACATGCGTGTATCGTATGGCTGCAGAATCTGGGATAAATGTAGCATCAGGTGATGTTGCGCTTGCAAATATTGCTTCAAAAAAATGGGATGCGAAAGAGGTGTATGTAATACAGGACATGACGTCGACGGATGCAGCTAAATTGCTCGATTTGGGAGCTATGCCATTCTTGATTACTTGTTTTGAAGCGCCACTCTACGCGCCGTTTTTTTACGACAGCGTTGTCCAAATTGCCGATAGATTTAAGTTTAATTTGGGATTCGGTTTTCTAAATGAACAGGGCGGCGCTATAGGAGAAAAGACAAGGTTTCAATTTAGATTCCCTTCTTTTTATTTCGATGATATGCAAGAAATTCGTTCATGGAAGGATAGGAAAAAGCTGGTACTTGTTGCCGCGAATAAATACAGAGCTAAAAATTTATTTATTCCTGGGCGGCTGAGCCTGATCAATGTATTACGGCAAGTTAAATCGGCGAGCTGGCAATTTATTTCTCCAGCGTATCGTAAATCATTAGCCGCATCGCTTCATGATCGACGTTTTGAAGCAATTGAGTACTTTGCAAGTAAAAAAGAGCTGGATTTGTACGGTGCAGGCTGGGGAGATTTGGATGAGCTGCCGATGGTATGGGGCAATAGGCTTAGAGATGCTGTCAAAGACCAGTATCTGGGACGATGCGAAAACAAGCTGGAAACAATAAGTGGCTACCGCTTCTCAATTTGCTTTGAGAATATGGTATTGCCGGGATATATGACTGAAAAAATGGTTGATTGCTTTGTCGCTGGAACCGTTCCATTATATTTGGGTGCCCCGGATATTGAAACACTTGTTCCAGTAGAGTCATTTGTTGATATGCGAAATTTTAATTCTTACGATCAAGTTGATAATTATATGAATTCAGCGAATGAGCATGATGCCATAAGAATGATCAGAGCGGGGCGGGATTATTTGAGAACAGAAGCCGGGATGCTTCACTCCTATGAAGGCTTTGCGAGAAACGTAATTAGGTTGGCTAAGACATGCTAGACGTTACTGTATGTATCATGTCCTATAATCGTCCCGCATATTTGCGCGAATCGTTGCATTCCGTTCTTTCACAGACTAAACAACCTAAGAAAATTGTCATTTACGACAATGGTAGTAATAAGGATGTGTATGCAAGTATAGAAGAGTTTATAGGACGTGGGGTCCAATGGGTTGGGGCCGAGAATAACCATCCATTTATCTGGAATTTCAGCAGAGCCATGCTTAGCAACGACTCCAAATATGTTGTGTTGCTTCACGATGATGATAGGTTGTGCTCCAATTTTCTTGAGACTCAAATCGGCTTATTGGAGGCTAACGATAGTCTTTTGGCTGTTTCATGTAATGGATATTTTATAGATGAAGCTGGTAATAAGACTGGAGAAACGCTTGTATCCACCGTCGGTGGTGAACCTATTGAGTTGTACACATGTAGTGGGCATGTGGCTTTGAAATATGCAGGTAATTCATGTATACCCCTCTCCCCAGCGATATATCGCAGTCACGCAGTCCGTTCAGTTAAATTCAGAGAAGAATTTGGCAAGGTTTTTGACGCCGTATATTTTTGTGATTTGGCGGAAATTGGATCTATTGCGTATCAAGTTACGCCGCTATACGAGTGTCGGGTGCATGCTGGTCAGGATTCAAGCCACTTTCCATATGATCTAATGAACCGGCTCGAAGAATTTTATTGGTCAAGAACGTGCATGAATGATGCAGAGAGAATTAAACTGCGTGATTTATTGGTAAGGCAGCATACGGCTAGGAATCTTAAACGGCTTTTCCACTCAGTCAAAAAGGGGAATTTATCTTTGATGGCAACCCTTCTGCGGGACGATAAATTTAGATTTGCTGATGCTGTAAGAATAGTCGGAGCTTGGTGTATTAAATATGTTTTTCAGAGACGATAAAATGAAGTTGCTCGCAAAAGTTCTAAAACACTGGTTATTGGCTTTTCTATATCCTCGTCCACTGCTTGGCATTCTTTATTTACCACGTTTTTTCAACCATTGGTTTCGCTATGCAGGGGAAACGGGCGCGGAAAAAATCCGCGTTCTTGATATGCAACCGTGCTTGGGAGATTGGAGTACTCATACACCATTCGATGCTCACTATTTTTATCAGGGTGCATGGCTTGCCAGACGTATCGGTGCTGCGGAAATTGCTAAGCATGTCGATATTGGTTCCAGCGTTCTCACCATTAGCGTACTGAGCGCTCAAGTCGAAACGGTTTTTGTCGATTATCGGCCACTTAAAGCATCCCTGCCGGGATTAACTTCTATTGCGGGGAATATTCTGAACCTGCCGTTTCCAGATGATTCTATCGAATCGTTATCATGTCTTCATGTTATTGAACATATTGGCCTTGGACGCTATGGCGACCCGATTGATCCTTACGGCAGCACAAAAGCGGCGCGTGAATTACAGCGCATAGTGAGTCGTGGTGGCAACCTGTTTATTTCTTTGCCGGTTGGGCGCGAAAGAGTCTGCTTCAATGCCCATAGGGTACACTCGCCAATTTCAGTATTAAAGTTGTTTCCAGATATGAAGTTAATTGAATTTTCCTATGTGGATGATGCCGGCCAATACAGTGAAAAAAGAGCAGTGGAGGCCGCGAACGATTTTGAGTATGGTTGCGGGCTATTTCATTTTCAAAAGCCCTGATGGTTTTGGTCGATTATGAGTAATATTCTTATGAGGTGCGTGTGGTAGTTAGTCATATTCTTGGGGGTATCGGTAACCAGATGTTCCAGTATGCTGCCGGACGCGCACTTTCGCTTGCGAACAGCCAGAAGCTTCTTCTCGACTTGAGCGATTTTTCGGATTACCGCTTGCATCATGGTTTTGAATTGAGCCGGGTGTTCAATGTGATTGCGGAAAGGGCAGAGGTATCGACGATGCGTCAGTTATTAGGCTGGAGAGTAAATCGTTTGGTCAAGAAAGTGCTGCGTCGCCCTCAGTTTTCAGGACTCAGGGGCAAGAAGATTGTGGTTGAGCCCCATTTTAATTATTGGTCCGACTTCTTTAATTTGAATGATGATTGTTATTTGTTTGGCTACTGGCAATCGGAACGTTACTTCAAATTATTTGAAAGTGTTATTCGCCGGGATTTTACTTTTCGGGAGCCATTGGCTGGGCGAAATTCTGAGTTGGCATTGGAAATTGCAAATACCCAGTCAATAAGTTTACACGTCCGTCGTGGGGATTATGTCAGCGATTCCAAAACCGGAAAAATAATGGAAGTCTGCTCGTCAGACTATTATCATAAGGCGATCGGTTATATCGCCGAACGCATTGAACGACCGGTGTTTTATGTTTTTTCTGATGATATGGAGTGGGTAAGGCAAAATTTAACCGTGGAATTTCCTTGTATTTATGTCGATCATAATCATCAAGCAGAAAGCTACAGAGATATGCAGCTGATGAGCTTATGCAAGCATCATATTATTGCAAATAGCACGTTTAGCTGGTGGGGGGCGTGGTTAAATCCTAGCCCAGAGAAATTGGTTGTCGCGCCTAGAAGCTGGTTTTGCAACGGGAATGATGATCGCGATTTGATGCCTAATGAATGGATTCGGCTATGAGTGATCGGTATGACTCAGTGCATACGCCTGTAAGCGTGATTATTCCGTGTTATCGTTGTGCGGATACTATCCAGCGTGCGGTTGATTCAGTGATCGCTCAAACACGCCCCCCGGAAGAGATCATATTGATTGATGACTTCAGCAATGATGGGGGGGAAACGCTGGCCGTTCTGGATCGGCTTCGGCAGGAGCATCAAGAAACGAACATAAAGATCTTGCAGCTCAATAAGAACGGTGGGCCCGGTAGTGCGCGTAACGCAGGATGGGAGCAGTCATCACAACCCTATATTGCATTCCTGGATGCGGACGACAGCTGGCATCCGGAAAAAATGGCGATTCAATATCAATGGATGGCGGCGCACCCGGATGTCGTATTGTCGGGTCATCCGAGCATCAAAATATCGGAAGGCGTTGCATTGCCGGAATTACCAGAAAGCTTGCTAGCTCGCCGGATCAATGAATGTAGATTGCTGTTCTCCAATTGCCTTCCTACACGTTCAGTCATGTTAAAACGGGAAGTCTCTTTCCGGTTTTTCCCTGAAAAGCGCTATGCAGAAGATTACTTGCTTTGGCTCACCCTTGTATTTAATGGTCAGTCAGCCTGGTTTTTGAATAGTCCAATGGCTTATTCATTCAAAGAAGAGTTTGGAGATGGGGGATTAACGGGCAACCTGTGGAGGGCGCAACAAGGCATATTGGATACTTATCAAAAAATTTTTAGTGCCGGGTTTATTCCATTTTTCATGTTTATACTGGTTTCGAGTTTTTCGTTTTTAAAATACTTCCGAAGGTGGAGTATTGTAAAATGGCGTTTTTTGATTAACAGCGCCTCTTGATATTTTTGGATAGTAAAGTATGACGACTGACTCGTGGCAATCTATTCGTTGTGAACCAGCAAGAATACAAGGTGTTCGGATTAAACAGCTTTCGACTATTCCATTTTTTGTAAAACACCAACCGGTAATGCTCAGTAAACGCGGTGCCTATGCGAGTGCGGTTTCTGGAGCGGTTTTGCCTAGTAACGTCTTAGTGTTGTTTGACTGGCGTAATATTTTTGACGGTCTTGCAACGGAACCCAAAGCATCGTGAAAAAAATCTGTTATGTAGCCACTATCCCTGCGGTGGTCCACGCTTTTTTGCGAGGACACATTCGAGCGGCTGCGGAAAAGTATGATGTAACTGTGGTCTGTAATAACGCCGACGCCCACTTGCTCGATGGCATCAACGCTCGACTCATTCTACTACCCATTGAGCGCAAAGCATCACCTTGGCGCGATTTAATGGTTTTGATTCAGCTGATGATTTTGTTTCGCCGTGAACGATTTGATCTCGTGCATTCCATTATGCCTAAAACAGGACTGTTGAGCATGTTGGCTGCTTGGGCGGCCGGGGTTCCCAATCGGATGCATATTTTTACCGGACAGGTTTGGGCGACAAAACAAGGATGGAAACGCGGATCACTTAAAATGTTCGATAGGCTGATAGTGCTATTCGCTAATCAGATCTTAATGGATAGTCCGTCGCAACGGGATTTTTTGGTTTCTGAAGGTATTTTGCCTCAAGGAAACGGCATCGTAATTGGGCATGGTTCAATCTGCGGCGTTGATGCCGATCAGTTTCATCCTGATGCTCAAGTGCGGGAGAAGGTGCGAAGAGAGTTGGACGTAAGCTTGGAGCAAACCATAATCCTGTTCTTAGGGCGATTAAATCGTGATAAGGGAATACTCGATCTTGCTGCTGCGTTTGTCGAGATTGCATCAAAGCGAACAGATGCAGTGTTGGTATTGGTTGGCGCTGAAGAGGATATTTCTTTTGCTTATGTGCAAGCAATTTGTGGTGCATATGGGGATCGCTTGCGCAGAGTGAGCTTTACAACTAACCCTGAGCGCTATATGGCCGCCGCGGATATTTTTTGCCTGCCCAGCTATCGCGAAGGCTTTGGTCAGGTCATTATTGAAGCGGGGGCTACTGAAGTCCCGACCGTGGCTACGTGTATTTATGGAGTTACTGACGCGGTGGAAGACAGAAAAACAGGCTTGTTGTTTTCGGCTGGAGATGTTGCTGGTCTTACACAGTCTTTGCTGAAGCTGATAGATGATCGGTTTCTGAGGCATGAAATGGGCACTGCTGCGCGTGCGCGTGCGCTAGAGTTGTTTCCCAGCCACAAAATTTCCGAGGGAATGTTAGCGCTTTATGGCCAGCTATTGACGAAGCGTTGTGATTAATAAATGAGGGAGACGGGGACATTGCATAGCTCAAGATCGAAGACGGTGCTTGTTAGCGGAGCAAATGGTTTTGTGGGCAGGTCACTCTGTGCTGAGTTGCGTCGGCAGGGGCAATCTGTTCGTGCGGTGGCGCGCTCTGTAAATTTTCAGGTCGAAAATATTGAGACCATGTCAATCGGGACTATAAACGGTGAAACGGATTGGACGGATGCGCTACGTGGTATAAAAGTGGTCATTCATCTTGCCGCGCATGTGCATGTAATGAAAGCTAGCGTAGCCGATCCGCAGGGTGCGTTTCGCAAGGTAAATGTTGAGGGTACCTTTAATCTTGCCCGGCAGGCAGCCGACGCCGGCGTACAGCGCTTTATTTTTATCAGTTCGATCAAGGTCAATGGTGAATTTACGCCATTAGGACAGCCTTATACCGCCGAAGATCGGCCTGCACCTGTTGATCCTTACGGCATTTCCAAACTTGAAGCGGAAGATGCATTGCGGCAGTTGGCTGATGAAACCGGTATGGAAGTGGTGATCATCCGCCCGCCGTTGGTCTACGGACCGGGGGTGAAAGCCAATTTTCGCAGCATGATGCGTTGGCTTGAGACGGGGGTCCCGTTACCTTTGGGTGGGATTCATAATAAGCGTACACTGGTGGCGCTGGATAATTTGGTTGATTTGATCGTAACCTGCATTGATCATCCTGCCGCTGCCAACCAGACGTTTTTGGCCGGGGACGGTGAGGACATATCTATTACCGAATTGTTGCAGCGTTTGGGCATCGCATTGGGCAAACCCGCTAAACTATTCCCTATACCTGCCTGGTTATTAAAGACCGGCGCCATGTTGTTGGGTAAGCGTGAGATGGCGCAGCGGTTGTGTGGTTCGCTTCAAGCCGACATCAGCAAAGCGTCCGATCTGCTAGGCTGGCGACCGCCAGTGAGAGTGGATGATGCGTTGAAAAAAACCGCCGCAGATTTTTTACAAAAATCATAAGCTGCTTAATCTCAGAAACATTCAATCTAAGTAATTCAGTTTTTCACTCCGACAATTTCCTGCCGGGAAAGGTTGTTGGCACTCATAGTAAGCTCAAGGAAATAATTCATATTATTGGGAGCAGTTGCCGAAGAGCAAACACCTGTCCATACAGTTGTCAATTATTAAATAGAGGTACAAATGATTTTTTTGTGGTTTCTTTTGCTAACGAGTGCCGTGTCTTGGGGGCTTACCGGCTTTTTGCGCAGGTACGCGTTGGCGAGGAACTTAATCGATGTTCCTAATGAACGCAGTTCACACTCGACACCAACGCCTCGTGGCGGCGGTGTCGCCATTGTGACAGCGTTTTTGGCGGCTCTCCCCCTCCTCAATAGATTTGATCTGCTGGCGAACCCTGTATGCTTGGCCTTATGGGGTGCCGGATGCGCTGTTGCGGTAACCGGCTTTTTGGATGATCATGGACATATTGCCGCACGCTGGCGCTTATTGGTACATTTCGGAGCGGCGGCTTGGGGTCTTTATTGGCTGGGTGGCTTTCCTCCTGTCTCAGCCTTTGGGTATTCGCTGGATTTGGGATGGTTTGGGTACGCGTTTGCGGCCGTGTATGTAGTCTGGTTGCTCAATTTGTACAACTTCATGGATGGCATTGATGGCCTTGCCGGTATTGAGGCGGTTACGGTTTGTTGCGGGGGGGCTTTGATGGTGTGGCTTGTTGCGCCCGATTCAACCGCTTGGATGTTGCCGGTTCTTCTGGCTTCAGCAGTGTTGGGATTTCTTGTTTGGAATTTCCCTCCCGCCCGTATTTTTATGGGAGATGTAGGGAGCGGTTTTTTGGGTATCATATTGGCGCTGCTTTCGGTGCAAGCGGCAAGGATTGAACCTGGGTTATTATGGGTGTGGCTGATCTTGTTGGGTGTATTCATTGTTGATGCAACCGTTACCTTGTGTCGTCGCGTATTGCGGGGCGAGAAGTTTTATGAGGCGCACCATAGCCATGCCTATCAATATGCATCCCGCATCATAGGCGCCCATCAACCAGTCACCCTGGCAATAGGCGCTATTAATGTTTTTTGGTTGATGCCTGTTGCGGGTTTGGTTGCATTGGAAAAGTTAGACGGTATTGTTGGACTCATGGTGGCGTATTTGCCGTTATTGTTGTTGGCATATCGTTACAAGGCCGGTGATCGGCTGGCTCAAGCCAGGGATGCCGAGTGAGCTTGTTGAATCGGGGATAATGAAGCCGGTTATTAATGAAAATTGCTATAGAAAAACAGGGATAATTGATGAGGTCACGATTAGCGAACTGGTTCATTGGTCTTGCGCGTCAGAAGAAGGCATTTATTTTGATTAGCGCCGATGTTTTTTTTGCGATGTTTGCTCTTTGGGCGGCCTTTTCTTTGCGTTGGGGAGAGCTGTACATTCCTAAAGACGATGAGTGGTATCTATTTGCTGCGGCCCCGGTGATAGCCGTACCGATTTTTGTTAAGTTGGGCTTGTACCGTGCGATTATCCGTTACATAGAGGTCAGGGCGTTATGGACCATAATTCAGGCGACTACGCTTTATGCGTTGTTTTTTGCGTTTGTATTGTACGAGTCCGGAATCAAAGGCGTCCCCCGGACGGTGTTACCGCTCAACTGGTTGAATATGATGCTGCTGGTGGGCGGAAGCCGTTTTTTTGCGCGTTGGTGGTTGGGTGAGGTTTATTTAAACCTGGGTGTAGGCCGAGGTGCAAAAAATCACAGCAAAAAAAATGTAGTGATTTACGGCGCGGGAAACGCCGGCGTACAGTTGGCTTCCGCATTAGGCTATGGACGTGAATTCAGGCCGGTCGCGTTCATCGATGACGACGAGTTGCTGCATAAACAAAAGGTCAACGGTCTCCGGATTTATCCGCTCAGTTCTTTGCGGTACTTGATAGAAAAATATCAGGTTTCAGACGTTCTGCTGGCTATGCCTTCAGCTAATCGGGCGCGTAAAAGTGAAATTATTCGCTTGCTGGAGCCTTTTGCGGTTCATGTGATGTCGATGCCGGGTTTGTCCGAGATTGCCCAAGGCAAGGTCACCGTTGATGCGCTACAGGAGGTTGATATTGCCGACCTTCTGGGACGCGACGCTGTGGCCCCCGATCAATCGCTGCTGCATGCCAATATCGCAGGCAAGGTCGTAATGGTGACCGGCGCAGGCGGTTCTATCGGCTCCGAGCTTTGCCGGCAAATCATTCTGTTGCAGCCGGAGTCGTTGATTCTTTTTGAAATCAGTGAATTTGCGCTTTATGCGATAGAAAAAGAGTTGCAGCATTTATTAACCAAAGCCAAGAACGATAAAGAAATAAAACTGATTCCTGTATTGGGTTCGGTGGTAAACGCTAAGCGTTGCGAAAAAATATGCAAGACTTTCAAGGTGCGGACGATCTATCACGCGGCGGCTTACAAGCATGTGCCGATGGTCGAAAGAAATCCGGGCGAAGCGGTCTGGAACAATATATTTGGCACCTTGCATGCGGCAATGGCCGCGATAAAGACGGAGGTTGAGACCTTTGTGCTTATTTCAACGGATAAAGCGGTCAGGCCAACCAATACGATGGGAGCGACCAAGCGCTTCGCTGAATTGATTTTGCAGGCGCTCAGCTTTAATCAGGCTAATAATACAAACACCCGTTTTACGATGGTGCGCTTCGGCAATGTATTGGGATCTTCAGGGTCCGTGGTGCCGTTGTTTAAGGAACAGATCGCAAGAGGCGGGCCGGTAACGGTGACCGACGAGAGAATCATCCGCTATTTTATGACCATACCAGAGGCGGCGCAGCTGGTCATTCAGGCCGGTGCAATGGGTCAGGGCGGCGATGTGTTTGTGCTGGATATGGGCGAACCTATCCGTATTGTTGATTTAGCCAAGAGAATGATTCATTTGAGCGGATTGGAAATCAAAGATGCAGAGCATCCGGGCGGCGACATAGAGATTAGCTATACAGGCTTAAGGCCTGGAGAAAAGCTGTATGAAGAACTTTTGATTGGCGATAACGTTTCAAAAACCGGGCACGAAAGAATTATGCGCGCGCAGGAGCAGGTGATTCCGTGGACCGAACTGGAGAAAATGTTGGCGGTATTGGAGCAGGCAACACAAGATGATGACTTTGAACGGGTTAGGGCTGTTTTGGCCGACGCAGTTACCGGTTTTGTACCGCAATGTGAAATCGAAGACGTGTTGTGGAAAGAAGACAGGCGGATTGTGAATGGATAAATTGACCAGCATGAACGTTTTCGTCCGCGTGGCAAAGGCCGGAAGTTTTGCCGGCGGCGCGCGCGATCTGGATATTTCCAGAGCCATGGCGACCAAACATATCATGCATCTTGAGGGTGTACTGGGTACGCGATTATTCAACCGAACCACGCGCAGCTTAAGCCTGACCGACGTGGGCGCGTCCTATTTGGAGCGATGCCAGCAAGTGTTGCTAGAGGTTGAGGAGATGGAGGCCGCTGTCACGCATTTGCAGACCGAGCCCAGGGGGATTTTAAGAGTCAGTGCGCCGCCGGTGATCGGGGCGACGCATATCGCTTGGGCCGTAGCTGAATTTTTGAAGATACATCCTGACTTGACCGTCGAGATGATTTTACAGAGCAGTCCGGGGGATTTGATTGACGAGGGGATCGATGTCGCTATTTCTTTGGGCGCTTTGGATGATACCAGCATGTTTGCACGGAAATTAGCCAGTTCGTCGTTGGTTGTTTGCGGTTCGCCGGAGTATTTTGAGAAATACGGCGTTCCCCAGACGCCGGAAGATTTGGAGGATCACAGCTGCCTGGTCAACTGGGCTATCGCGCCGAGGAATAAATGGCTGTTCAAAGGCGAAGCCGGTTATACGGGGATAACGGTTTCAGGCCGGATGCAGGCGAATGTCGCAGACCCGATACGCATCGCCGCAATTAACGGCTTGGGCTTGGTGATGTTGCCGACTTATATCGTGGGCAGGGATATTGAAAAGGGCAAACTGAAAGCTGTTCTGGAAAATTACACCTCGCCGCCTCTGGATGTCCATGCCATATATCCCCATCGAAAGTATTTGTCGGCAAAGGTCAGGGGTTTTATGGATTTTTTGCAGGAATTTCTGGAATACCGGGTTAGCCGCGGGGAACGCAATCAGAGTGTTGATTAGTCGCGTGTTTTTGGCGGACGTTGCCCGGTATTTTCAGTAATGTAACGCCTTATTTGAACAGGTGGAGCTTCCTTTTTTTACCTATATCCTTGTAGGCAAGGGCTAAATATCAATGCTTGCCAGGAAAAATGCTCCATTATAGCGCCGTCCTGATGGCGTCGTCGTGAGTCGATTTCTTGACCGTGGCCTAGGGGATGCGATAATAGGCGACCGGAATTACTGTTTTATCAGCCTTTACGCAAGAAAAAGCAGCATCAGGGGTTGGCAATGAAGCCAGGTTTGTCGGCCAAAAACGCACGTAGAGATTAATAAGATGATAGAAAATTTAGCTCCGCAACACGCATGGGATTTGTTGCAAAATAATTCAGATGCGGTATTAGTGGATGTAAGAACGAAAGTTGAACATTCCTTTGTCGGGCATCCCCCAGGCGCTATATCCATTCCCTGGAAAGAAGCGCCCGATTGGCAAGTCAATCCGCAGTTTGTTGCCGAAGTTAAAAAGGTTGCACCTGATTGCAATACGCCGGTTTTATTGCTTTGCCGTAGCGGCCAACGTTCGCTGGATGCGGCAAAAGCATTGGAAGAGGCCGGTTATCAGTTGTTAATTAATATTGTTGACGGTTTTGAAGGCGCCCTGGATGAGCATAAGCATCGGGGTAATCTTGGCGGCTGGCGCTTTCAGGGTCTGCCTTGGGAGCAAAGTTAATCTTATAGCCAAATTTGGACCAAGCAGGGTGCGTCCAACAAAATCTAAACAGCAGTCATGACGGCGGCGCCGTCCTTTCTTCCCCCGCATTTAACCCATTAGAGTGCATCACGCATTCATCATGTTTAAAAAGGTGTGCATCGCGCGTCTTACATTTGTTTATTTAAACCTTAGAGACCATAAAAGTGATCGAAAAATTAAGAAATATTGCAATTATTGCCCACGTCGACCATGGCAAAACGACCCTGGTTGATAAATTATTGCAACAGTCCGGCACGTTTGCCGCTCATACTAAAGTGACTGAGCGCATTATGGACTCCAACGATATTGAAAAAGAACGCGGCATCACCATTCTGGCCAAGAATACCGCGCTGGACTGGAACGGCTATCACATCAATATCGTCGACACCCCGGGACACGCCGACTTTGGCGGCGAAGTGGAGCGGGTGTTATCGATGGTCGATTCGGTACTGTTGCTGGTTGATGCGGTGGACGGCCCTATGCCGCAGACCCGTTTTGTGACCCAAAAAGCGTTTGCGCTGGGATTGAAGCCGATTGTGGTTATCAACAAAATCGACCGTCCGGGTGCTCGTCCTGACTGGGTTGTCGACCAAACTTTCGATTTATTCGACCGCTTGGGCGCAACCGATGAACAACTGGATTTCCCTATCGTTTATGCGTCTGCAATCAACGGCTATGCCGGATTGGATCACAATATCTCCGGCGGCGACATGACCCCGTTATTCGAGACGATTGTTTCCAAAGTAAGCCCGCCACCTGTTGATATCGATGGCCCTTTCAAAATGCAGGTGACCAGCCTGGATTACAACACCTACACCGGCGTTATCGGTATCGGCCGGATTCAACGCGGCACTATCAAGCCCAATACGCCGCTGGTTATCGTTAATCGGGAAGGTGTTGAGCGTAAAGGCCGCATGCTGCAGGTTTACGGCTTTCACGGCTTGGACCGCGTTGAAGTTCAAGAGGCGCGAGCAGGCGATATTATTGCTTTTGCCGGCATTGAAAAGTTGGAAATATCAGACACCATCTGCCATCCCGATGCCGTAGAAGTCATGCCGCCATTGTCGGTTGATGAGCCGACGGTCAGTATGACGTTCCAGGTCAATAACTCGCCGTTTGCCGGACGCGAAGGCAAATTCGTCACCACGCGCCAAATTCGCGACCGCTTAGACAAAGAACTGCAACATAACGTTGCGTTGAAAGTTGAAGACACTGCGGATCCTGATAAATTCAAGGTATCCGGCCGCGGCGAACTGCATTTGTCGGTTTTGATTGAGAATATGCGCCGCGAAGGTTTTGAAATGGGCGTATCGCGTCCTGAAGTTATCGTCAAAGAAATTGATGGGGTAAAGTGCGAGCCTTTTGAAATGGTCACCATCGAAGTGGAGGAAATCCACCAAGGTGCGATCATGGAAAAACTGGGCGAACGCAAAGGTGATTTGACTAACATGATACCTGACGGCAAAGGACGCATCCGTCTGGAATACATGATGCCGTCGCGCGGTTTAATCGGTTTTCAGACCGAGTTTATGACCGCTACTTCAGGTTCAGGTCTGTTGTACCATGTATTCGACCACTACGGACCGATGAAAGCGGGCGACGTGGGCAGCCGTCAACGCGGCGTAATGATTTCAATGGTTGCCGGCAAAGCCGTCACCTACTCATTGCATCCGTTACAAGAGCGAGGCGAGTTATTATTGGTTAATGGTGACGAGGTCTACGAAGGCATGCTGGTCGGTCTGCATTCACGTTCCAATGATTTAACCGTTAACCCTTGCAAGCCTAAAGCGCTAACCAATATGCGCGCTTCGGGTTCGGATGAAAACTTGGTGCTGGCGAGAATTCAGAAAATGACGCTGGAGCAAGCGTTGGAATTTATTGCCGAAGACGAACTGGTTGAAGTTACGCCAAAATCGATACGCTTGCGCAAGAAGTTGTTAACTGAAAACGAGCGTAAAAGAGCGACCAAGGGCTAAGTTAGCGGGCATCATGCTCATCGGCTCACCTTAACCGGCAAGCCGTATTCACAAAAGGGGGGAACCGTCCGGTTCCCCCCTTTTTTGCGTTTTTGGCCGCAAAGGCCGCTCGATCAGACTTAACTCTGTAGAATTCATAGGCTAAAAATCAGTTGAGCCAAGCCTGAAAAAACATTAGGTTTGCGTTTGGTGGTTACAGTCGATCAAAATCGGAGGCGTTGTTCCGGCAACTATTTTTTTATTACCGATACAATGGATTGCCACGAACCGCATATAAGCGAGTTGAGCCCTACATTCCAAGGTTTTAAACATGAATCGATACGATCAATCTCAAGGTAAAAAAATCGGCAGAGCCGTGATTGTGGCGACGATTATTTTGGCCGCTTTGGCGAGCGCCGGTTGGTTTTATTTTAAGCATCAACAAAGCGCCGCCGTAACAGAACCTGAATCCCGTACTTTGGCGCTTCCTTCAGGTTTTGGACAGATGGATGCAATGAGTGCTTTGTCGATCAAGGAATCGATAGAGGGAGTGGCAGTGGAAGAAGCCGTTTCAGATAACATTGTCGAACTGCAACAGGAAACTGCATTTATTTTGCCCGACCTTGACCATAGCGACGCGCTGTTCCGGGAGGAAATGACAGGCATTTCTCCAGCGCTTGCCGGGCGGCTGAATACGGATCAGTTGGTCAGGAAATACGTTGTCATTGTTAACGATTTTTCGCAAGGCTTGCGGCTTGAAAAGCATCTGCGCTTTCTTCAGCCGGATCAGCCGTTTGCAGTCGAGCAACAGGATGGCTCGCTGTTTATATCGACTAAGAGCTATCAGCGCTATGACTGGCTGGCGGCGGCAATAAATGAACTGGATGTACAGGCGACGCTGGCAGTGTATAAAAAATTCAGGCCGTTATTGTTGCAGGTATTCAGGGAGTTCAGTTACCCGGATGAGTACAGCCTGGAAGATATTTTCACCAAAGCGGCGTCGGTCATTCTTGCTGCGCCTGTTGTTGACGGGCGGCTTGCAGTGCTAAGGCACTCGATAAACTATAAATTTGCCGATCGGCAGCTTGAAGCGGCAAACCCGGTACATAAACAGATGCTGCGCATGGGGCCTGAAAATACCCGCATCATCCAAAATAAACTGCGCATTCTGGTTGAGGGATTGGTTAATACAAAAGAATAGTTTTAGCGCGTGCCAAACACCACGATCGTTTTGCCGTGCGCACTAATCAGTTTTTTATTTTCCAGTTCTTTTAAGACGCGCCCGGCCATTTCCCTGGAGCAACTGACCATGCGGCCGATTTCTTGTCTGGAGATATGCAGTTGCATGCCATCAGGGTGGGTTATCGCTTCTGGGCCTTTGCACAAATCCAGCAAGGTCCGGGCAATTCGACCTTCTACATCCATGAACGCCAGATCGCATAAATTACGGCTGGTGTTTAACAGTCGTGACGATAATTGCTCGCCTATCATGAAAAGAATGTCGGGGCCATGTTCCCCCAGATCTTTTCTCAAAATCTGGCGGAGCCGTTCGTAGCTGATTTCGGCCAAATGGCATTCGCCGCGCGTTTTAACGCTGACTTTTCGCGGTTCGGCCCCTTTAAATACGCCGATTTCACCGATAAATTCATTTTTATTCAAATAAGCGAGTATCAATTCGTGTCCGCCGTCGGCGTCTTCCACGCAAACACTGACCGAGCCGCTTATGATAAAATATAAGCGGTCGCCTATGTCGCCAGGCCGAATGATGGTCGTTTTGGCGGGATATTTCTTTATATGGCAAAAGCGTAAAAAATGCTCCAGCGCTGCTTTATAGGGGGATTCTTGGGGGGTAAGTGTCATAGGTGTAATTCATCTGTCCTTAGTGCCGTGGCGGGTCTGGGTAACAATGCAGGATTTTAACAAAAAAATCAATATTGTCACTCTGGCAATAAGTATTTTTATGCTACTCTATGCGTCATTTTTAACCGGGAAAATAAATGCAAGTAACAGTCAAATGGGTCGATGGCGTGATGTTCGTCGGCGAAACCGGCAGTGGACATGCTGTAGTTATGGATGGCCCTCCCGATCACGGCGGCCGTAACATGGGTGTGCGTCCGATGGAAATGCTTTTGCTGGGCGTCGGCGGTTGTTCATCTTTTGATGTGGTGCAGATTTTGCAAAAAGGCAGAAACGATATGGTTCACTGTGTGGCTGAGGTTACCGCCGAACGGGTCGACGCGATCCCTAGCGTGTTCAGCAAGATTCATCTGCATTTTATTGTCACCGGCCATGATTTAAAAGCATCTGCTGTTGAAAGAGCGGTAAAATTATCCGCAGAGAAATATTGCTCTGCTTCCATCATGCTAAGCAAGGCAGTGGAAATCACCCATGATTTTGAAGTTATCGAGGTTTAACTACGTTGAATAAATTGCAATTACACGGCTTTAACAATTTAACAAAGTCGCTCAGTTTCAATATCTATGACATCTGTTACGCTCCGGCTGAACAACAGCAGGCTTATATCGAGTATATTGATGAAGCTTATAACGCCGACAAACTGACCCAAATTCTTAAGGATGTCGCTGAAATTATCGGTGCGCAAGTCCTTAATATCGCCCGTCAGGACTATGAGCCGCAAGGTGCCAGCGTTACCATGCTGATCTCCGAAGGCGAAGCGCCGCCGCCGCCGAGTATGAACAGCCAGTCTCCCGGCCCCTTGCCTGAAACGGTGCTCGCGCATCTGGATAAGAGTCATATTACCGTACACACTTATCCCGAAAGCCATCCCGACAACGGCATCAGCACCTTTCGCGCCGATATTGACGTCTCCACCTGCGGCCGGATTTCGCCGTTGAAAGCGCTCAATTACCTGATTCACAGCTTCGAATCCGATGTCGTGACCATGGATTATAAAGTGCGCGGTTTTACCCGTGACATTTCAGGTAAAAAACATTATATCGATCATAAGATTACGTCTATTCAAGACTATATTGCGATAGACACGCAAGAAAGTTACCAGATGATTGATGTGAATGTGTACCAGGAAAATATTTTCCACACCAAAATGATGCTCAAGGAAACCGAGCTGGAGAATTACTTATTCGAGAAGGAATGCGATTTGTCCGCCGAGCAAAAAGCGGAAATAGAAAGCAAGCTGCATAAAGAAGTGACCGAAATTTTTTATGGTCACAACTACCGTCAGCGTTATGAAGAAGTTAAGGCTTGATGCTTGATCTGCCGGGGCGAATGAATTCGCCCCGGCAGTGTCTTCTGCATTAAGTTATCTGGTTATGTTTTAATTGCCGCGCAATTAAAGTAATCGGATGAAGCACTTCCAGCGCCACTCCTCTCTCTCTTAGGCCTGCCGATATATGCAGCGCGCAACCTATGTTGGAGCTGACCAGATACTCGGGCTGACCTTCTAAAGCCACATTCAATAAATCATTTAACAAGGCTTGCGCCATTCGCGGATGGTCCAGCATGTAGCTGCCCGCCGAACCGCAGCATTGTATAGCTGCAGACAGCTGGGTCATTTTAATATCGGGAATTTGTTGCAGCAGCTTTACCGCGCCCTGCTCCTCGCGCATGACGTTTTTTAGCGAACACGGGGTATGCAGGCATACCGATGCCGCAAGCGGCATCAGTTGGTTGCTGAGATTGCAGCCTGATTTGATCAGAAACTGGCTGATATCAATTACTTTCCCGGCAAACTCGGTTTGTTGATATTCCTGCATCTGACTGCCGCAGCCGCTGGCGATGGTCACTATCGCGTCCAGGTTTTTATCCGCAAAAGCGCTGCAATTGGCTGCGGCCAGCTGTTCGGATGTTTCATTATCGCCGTCATGCAAATCCAGCGCACCGCAACAGGTTTGCTGTTCGGGTATAGATACATTAAACCCGGTCGCAGTTAATACCTTGATTGCCGCATTGACGGTTTCATGATCCAGCAAAGAACCCATGCAGCCGATAAACAAGCCTACGTTGCCTCTCACTTCGGCAGTTGCCGGATAATGTGGGGCCAAAGGTTTTGATTCATGATAATCAGGCAGCAGACGATCGACTTTATCCAGTCTTAGCAAGCCCGGCAACCCGAGCAATCGCGCCGTTGTTTGCAATCCCGTGGTTTGATAAAACCTTAAACCCGATTGCGCCAGACGGCCGGCGGTTTTGTTGTGGGACACTCTTTTCAGTAATGATACCGACAGTGTGGCGTCGCGATCGCCTTTTATTTGCTCACGAAAATTATTAATTAACCGCCCATAAGGCACCACGGCCGGACAAACCCGTTCACAGGAACGGCATAGCAGGCAATTGTCGACATGTTCAACCAGCTTTTTTGATGTTTCCAGATGCCCGCCCGCCCAGGCTTGAATCAATGCAATACGGCCGCGAGGCGATTCGTTTTCGTTTTGGGTTTTATTGTAAGTGGGGCAATGCGGCAGACATAAACCGCATTTAACGCAGATGTCGGCGTCGGCTAATAAGTTATTCATGGTTTTGTGCAGAGATTGCTTCAATTATTTCTGAGTATTCATCGACTTTTGGCCGGTATAAAAACAGCCCCAGCGCCGATAGCCCGGTGAGTATGTACAAGGTGTTGAAACCATCGCCGAACACAAACATGATCAGGCCGAAAATTCCGACAACTTCAATCAGCGACATCGAAACGATGACGGTCACCAGATAACGGCTTTTGGCAATGTTCCCGGGCGTCGCGGCGGAGCAAGGCATGGTTTGATTCAAGCGAAGCTGGATGTGCCGGATCAGGTTGGTCAGCGGAAATGTCACAATTGCAATCACGTAAAACACCGTTCTGAGCAGTACCCGTTGGGCTTCCGGTAGCGGCTGTTGCAGCTGTTCGCCCAAGGTGTGGCAAATAATGATGTAAGCCGCCAGCATGGTAAGCATCATGCCGACAATAACCCAGGGCAGCATAAGATCAGCCTTTAGTTGTTCGCGTTCGACCTGATTCCCCATGTTGTTTCCTGTTAAGTGAATTTAGCGGCCTATGATACCAAACCCTGTCGCCATGAGGCTTGAATTTGTTGGGCCACGAAAACAGCCGGAAGGAATATCAAGTTGTCGGTTGTAAGGCGAAGGGCGAAGGGCGAAAGGCGAAAAAATCAGGTTTCAAATTCCGGCGCCTTTAGCCCTTAGCTGTTTGCCTCTTTTTTAAACATAAAACCTTTTGACAAGATGAGACAACCGGTCGTATTATCTAGCCATGCAGCAGACTACAAAAAAACAAATCAACCGGGAAAACCTGTTAAATCAGGGTGTAACTCTGCTTATGGAGCAGGGTTACCACGGCACCGGACTGAAAGCGATTCTGGATGCGGTACAGATTCCGAAAGGCTCTTTTTATAATTACTTCGGTAGTAAAGAAAACTTCGGCGCGGAAGTTATCCAGCATTATATCGAGCCGTTTATTAAGCAATTGACCGCGCATTTACAGCAGTCCGAAGGCGATGCGCTCGGCGCGCTGCGGCGCTATTTTGACGAGGGGATTGCCGAGCTTGAGAAAGCGGACTTCAAAGGAGGCTGTCTGCTGGGCAATTTAATGGGCGAAATCGGCGATACCAGCGATCTTTGCCAAAAATCGCTGCAATCCGCACTTAACCGTTACCGGGATTTGTTGCAATCGGGTCTGTCCCAGGCACAGCAACAAGGCACGGTAAGAACTGACAAGTCGGCAGAAGACATGGCCGATCTGCTGGTTAACGCCTGGCAGGGAGCCTTGTTAAGAATGAAAATTGAAAAGTCGTCCGCACCGCTCAAGCAGTGTTGCCAGGATTTATTAGGCGATTTTTTTAAAGCGCAATCCTGATTGCGTTTTAAAAAGCCGCCCCATCGTTTTTACAATCAACCAGGAGATACAGATGCCAAAATATATTATCGAACGTGAAATCCCCGGCGCGGGTTCATTGGCTTATCGCGAGTTGCAGGACATTTCGCAAAAATCATGCGGCGTTCTTAACGAAATGGGGCCAAGAATCCAATGGGTCGAAAGCTATGTGACCGACGATAAAGTCTATTGCGTCTACATCGCGCCGGATGAAGAGGCGGTTAGAGAACATGCCGAAAAAGGTGGATTTCCTGCCAACCGCATTTCCCTGGTCAGGACCATAATCGATCCCACTACCGCAGAATAACTCATTAGCCCGCTTCATCTATCCCAGCTCCCAATGCGGTTAAATCCACCTGCGGATTTAACCGCATTCAGCAAAGTAATCAGAGAAACCACGATGACAACAAAAAATACAATAAAATTCGCCCGCTCGCTGCTTGTTTGCACGGCGCTGCTTAGCCCGGTGCTGGGATACGCAGAAATATTGGCGATGGTTAATTACGAAAGCAAACCGGGCCAAACCCCAAGACGGGAAGGCATCGCGATTATCGACGTCGATCCTGCATCGAAAAATTTTGCCAAAATCCTGAATGACATCCCGTTGCCGGACGACTTGGTCGCCCATCATATCTTCTACAACAAAGATCTCAGCAAAGCCTATATCACTTCATTGGGCAACGGCGCGCTGCATGTAATGGACATGACCCATGTTCCTTACCGGCCCAAAAAAGTCGATATGCCCGACTGCAAGGTCGCCGAAGACGTAGCCTTTTCCAAGGACAACAAGACCTGGTACATGACCTGCATGGGCTCAAGCAACGTGATAGTCGGCGATGCCCAAACCGATAAGCAGATCAAAGTGATTGCGGCCGATTCGGAAAACGCTTTTATCCGCTATCCGCACGGCATCAGCATCAATGAGGATATAGACCGCATCATGGTCACCAGCACCGTGCGTCCGTCGGATCTGGGCGATGCCGGCGAAACCGTGACCGTTATCGAAGCGTCCAGCGGCAACGTGTTATCCAGCCACAAATTGTCCGATAAGCCTTCTCCTTCCGGCGTGTCTCCGGTAGAGGCGGTGTTCCTGCCCGGATCGAATCCGCCGACGGCTTATATCAACACCATGTTCGGCGGCGCGTTGTGGACGGGTACATGGAATGCGGGCAACAAGAACTTCGATTTCCAGCAAGTGTTCGATTTTAATGCGGTTAAACAGGGCGTCCCTTTGGAAATCTATTTCAATGACGAAAATGACCGCATGTATATTACAACGGCCAATCCCGGTTATTTGAATATCTTCGACATCAGCCAATCCAAGCAGAAGCCGACTTTGATAAAGGCCATACCGACCGCAGGCGGCGCTCACCATGTGGTGCTTTCGCCCGATGAGCAGTATGCCGTCGTGCAGAACAGCTTTTTAAACTTGCCGGATATGAGCGACGGTTCAATTACCGTGATCGACCTGAATAAAATGGAAGTAAAAGCCACTATCGATACATTTAAGAAGCAAGGGCTTAATCCTAACTGTATTATCATGATGCCGAAATGGCACCATGATACTGCGCACTAAGGATATGGTCAGTAATAACTTCCCGATAGGGATCGGATGAAATTTTTCCGTTCGCCCTGAGCACAGCCGAAGGGCTCTGCACGAACGGTTTGACGACCGAAAATAGTAGTTATTTGTAACCAGATCCTAACGTGATGCGGGTGAGCTGCATGGAATTCTAACTAACCTGATGTTTTGCGAATGACCCTAAAAATAGCCCTGGCCCAAACCAACTTCCTGGTCGGCGACATCGCCGCGAATGTTGATAATATCGCCCGTGCCGCGATTCATGCCCGCGATGAATTGGGCGCGGAGATGATCGTTTTTCCCGAGCTGACCCTGACCGGCTATCCGGCGGAAGACTTGTTATTGCGCGCCGATTTTATTACCGAAGCCAATAACGCGCTTTATCAGCTGGCCGACCGGGTTGAAGGTATTGCGCTGATTGTCGGCTTTCCCGAGCGCGACGGCGACAAGCTTTATAACAGCGCTGCGGTGTTGCACCAGGGCGCGATAGTGGCTTGTTACCGCAAACGAGCCCTGCCCAATTACGGCGTATTCGACGAGCAGCGTTATTTTACGGCGGGCAACCAGCCCTGCGTGTTCGAGTTTAACGGCACGTTTATAGGGCTGACCATTTGCGAAGACGTTTGGCGGCAGGGCATTATCGAAGACAACAAAGAGGCGGGAGCGGAGCTGTTGCTGACGTTGAACGCGTCGCCGTTTAATTCGGGAAAAATCCATCAGCGCGAAGCTATTATTTGCAGCCAGGTTAAAGCCGCGAAGATCCCGTTGGTTTATGTCAATCAGGTGGGCGGGCAGGACGAACTGATTTTTGACGGCGCGTCTTTTGTCGTTGACGCGGACGGAGAAGTGGTTTTCCGCGCCGAGGAGTTTAAAGAACAGCTCAGCGTGGTCGAATTTGACGGCAGTCACCCGGCAAAAAGCACCTGCGCGCCGCTTTATAATGAAATCTCCAGCGAGTATCAGGCGCTGGTACTGGGCATTAAGGATTATGTCAGGAAGAACGGTTTTCAGGGCGCCATTTTGGGCTTGTCCGGCGGCATCGATTCGGCGCTGGTTCTGGCGCTGGCCGTCGATGCCTTGGGCGCGGATAAAGTCGAAGCCGTGCTGCTGCCGTCGCGTTATACCCAAGACATGAGTAACGAAGATGCGGTGCTGGAAGCGAAAGCCTTGGGCGTGCATTACCATACCATTCCGATAGAACCCGCCGTTAACGCCTTCACCGGCATGCTGTCCGATATTTTTGCAGGGACCGCTAAAGACGCCACCGAAGAAAACATCCAGGCGCGCTGCCGCGGGGTGATCTTAATGGCCTTGTCGAACAAGCAGGGCAAACTGTTATTAACCACCGGCAACAAGAGCGAAATGAGCGTCGGTTACGCGACCTTGTACGGCGACATGTCCGGCGGTTTTGCGCCGATCAAGGACGTACCCAAGCTGTTGGTCTACCGGTTGGCGCGTTACCGCAATACCTTATCCCAAGTGATACCGGAGCGGGTCATTATCCGCCCGCCGTCGGCCGAACTGGCGCCGGATCAGGTCGATGCGGATTCATTGCCGCCTTACGACGTATTGGATCCGATACTGGAGCGTTATATCGAAAGGGATCAATCCGCCGATCAAATCATCGCCGCCGGATTCAGGCGCGAAGATGTAGCCAGAGCCATCAGCCTGGTCGACCGTAACGAATATAAACGCAGGCAATCCCCGCCGGGGATCAGGATTACCTCCAGGGCGTTCGGCCGCGACCGGCGTTATCCGATCACTTCCGGTTATCGGGGCATTAAGTCGCCGGGTTGAAACCGCTGCTTCAAGTCTTAAGGTAATGGATTACCCTTTCTCAATTCCTGTCTATTTGTAATACAATGGGCGGGTTTTCAACCGTTTGTTTCGATCACGTAATGTTCCTGTCGGCGGGTTATAAAAACAAGGCTATAGCTGTGTTGGCTGTCGATATTGCCTATTAGCAAAAAACATCCGCATAGCTAAATAAAACATTACTGCTAGCTCAGCTACAGGTTTTTGGCTAGACGGTATTTAATAATTAAAAAAGGGTCAGTTATATGTGTTGGAGTGGTGAAGCGTCAGGCGTTTTAGCCGTCGCAGGTCTGAGTACCGCAGCTTACGTTGCGATCAAACAAGGGGAGTCGAAAGAACTTTGGATTCCGCTAACTTATTTTGCCTTAATGGAATTATTACAGGCGGCAACTTACGTCTATATCGATTTATGCGACAATCCGAGCAATCAGATACTGACGCTGCTGGGCTATCTGCACGTCTCGTTCCAGCCGTTTTTTGTCAACATGGTCGCGATGTACTTCATCCCGGAAAGCGTCAAATTAAAAATTCGCACGACGGTCTATACCATTTGCGCGATCGGTACGCTGTTCATGCTGATTAAGATGTATCCGTTTGCTTGGGCGGGGTCTTGTAATATCGGCGTGGAAGGCTTTTGCGGGCCGAGTGTCTGCTCCACCTCCGGTTCCTGGCATATCGCCTGGCAAATGCCGCTGAACGGCTTGATGTCGGATCCTGTCGGCTGGCTGTTCGGCTTTAACTGGGGCTTGCATGCATTTACTTATATCGTGGTCGCTTTTTACCTGCCGATCATTTACGGTTCCTGGCGTTTCGTAGGTTTCCATTATTTAATCGGGCCGTTTATTTCCGACATTACCACTACCGATCCCAACGAATATGCGGCGGTCTGGTGCCTGTTTTCTATCGCTTTGTGCGTATCGGTCATTAAATCCCCGATCAGAAAATACCTGCACGTTAAGACTTGGCCTTTTTATAAGAAGTATATCGGCGATTCGCTGTAGTGCGTTGGTCGGGTTAGTTTCAGCATAACCCGACTTATCTTTGCGTTCCATGTCGGGCTACGGTGCGGAGAAATTTAAAGCTCATACTATGCGCGCCTAACCCGACCTACGCGGCTGCGACTGTCAGTTTATATAAATAAAGCAGTGTGATTTTTTTGTTAAATGGATTCAATGGAAGGATACTTTGATTATGGCGAATGAGCAGACATCCTATTCGGCTGTCACCTGTGTAAATTGCAATCTCGACAAATTATGCATTCCTAAAGGCCTCGATCCCTCCGATGTCGGGGAATTGGCGTTAAGAGTCAACCGAAACAACATACGCCAAAAAGGGGAAGTTATTTATCATGCCGGCAGCACGTTCAGGGGCATCATCGCGTTGCGTTCGGGCAGCGCCAAATTATTAAGTTACGATGGCGACGGCAACGAGCTGATCGTCGATTTTATTCTGCCCGGCGAACTATTGGGCTTTGACGGTTTTGCCAAGCAAACTCACAACTGTACGGCGATTGCGCTGGAAACGGTCAATTTTTGCCATCTGCCGGCGTATCGCTTGGACATGCTGGTCGGCAACACGTCGAACCTAAGCCACATCTTGCTGCAAAGGTCGTGCGACCAATTCGATTTTCAGGTGCAAAAAGCATTGTTCAATCGCCGTACCGCCGAGGAACGCGTTGCGTACTTCATAGTTGCTTTATCGGACCGGCTGAAACTCCGGGGTTATTCCGAGATGGAATTCAGGTTCAGCATGTCGCGCGAGGAAATCGGAAATTATTTGGGCATAACCCAGGAAACAGTCAGCCGTATCTTTCATCATTTTCAGGCCATGAACATGATAGAAATAAAAGCCAAGCGGTTGAAAATAATAGATAAAAAAAAGCTGTCCAGCTAACAGAATAACTGCCGGACAGCCTGGAAGAGAGGATTCGCTGAATAATCTTTGTTTCCCGCTGCCGCTAGACTCGATCGCTAACGTAGCGGGAAAACTGAAATTAAGTTAGAGCTTGCTGTTCCTGTAAGCCGAGTTAGAGGAATCTTCGGCAATGGCTTTTTTAGTTGATTCGTATTTGTCGTGTTCGCTGCTTTTAATTGTTACCACTACAGCGACCATAGCCAATACCACGCCACCGACATACAACCAGAAATTGTCTTTTTCTTTTGCTTCGCTCATAAACATCTCCACAAGTATCTATTTAAAAATGAATAGGTTTTACGTTAATGCGGGGATATTTAAACAAACTTCGTCATTAATAATTTGATACAGATCAAGAAAAGTCTGTTTTGTTAACGGGGCTGTTTTTACTGGCAGCTTGTTTTTGGCGTGAGCGCTAGATGGTGCTGAGGTTCACCAAGCGGGCGGCGAGTGAAAGCCGCTCATGCCCAGACAGGCTTTCACTCGCTCCAACTGCGTTTTAGGGACGATATATTTCCGGCTTGGAGTCGTACCAGCGATTCCGGTCACTTCATGATAACCGCCCGCCGCTTCGCGCCCCAGTTCCCCGGCTTGGGATGGAATACCCCCGCACAGCGTTCGCCGCAAAAGCGGCAATTTCCTGACGCATCCAGATTCCATTCGGATAATTCGTACCAGTCGCGGCCGATCAGTAACTTTTTGCAACTGTGGCAATAGGTGCTCTCTGCGGGCTTGTCATGCACATTGCCCACATAGGCATAACGCACTCCGTTTTTTAAAGCGATCTGCCGCGCCTGTAATAATGATGCAAGCGGCGTGGGCGGCTTGTCCTGCATCTTCCAGTCAGGGTGAAACGCGGTAAAATGCATCGGCACATCCGGCCCCAGATTTTCGACCACCCATTGGGTCATGGCTTCCAGTTCGGCTTCCGAATCGTTCTCGCCGGGAATAATTAACGTCGTCAGCTCCAACCACACCGATGTTTCATGTTTGATGTATTTTAGCGTTTCCAGCACCGGGTCCAGGTGGCCGCCGGTAATCTCGTGATAAAAACGTTCGGTAAAGGCTTTTAAGTCGATGTTGGCGGCATCCATCCATTGATAAAATTCGGCCCTGGGCTGTTCGCAAACATAACCTGCGGATACCGCCACCGATTTTATACCCAGACTGCGGCAGGCCTTGGCGGTGTCAATCGCATATTCATGGAAAACCACCGGATCGTTATAGGTATAAGCCACGCTGTCGCAGCCGTTATCCCGCGCCGCCTGCGCAATCGCATCGGGCGAGGCCTTGCTCATCAAGGTGTCCATTTCCCTGGATTTACTGATGTCCCAGTTCTGGCAGAACTTGCAAGCCAGATTGCAGCCCGCGGTACCGAACGAGAACACCGAGGTGCCGGGTAAAAAATGGTTCAGCGGTTTCTTTTCGATAGGGTCAATCGCAAAGCCGCTGGACCGTCCGTAACTGGTCATCACAATTTGGTCGTCCAGATTCTGTCTGACAAAACACAGGCCGCGCTGGTTTTTATGCATCTTGCAAAATCTGGGGCAAAGATCGCATTGCACGCGGCCATCTTCCAGCGTGTGCCAGTAACGGGTTTTTACGGTATCGTTGGTGATAAAGTCAGTCATGGTTTTTCTCCCGGTTCCGCCAAACAAACGGCACTGTTCAGGTTATAACGTTTCGCTTTCTAGCATGACTTATTAACGGGACAAAATAAACGATTTTCATCGGCTTAAGTAGTAACACGTATAGATGCCAAACCGCTTTGTTCTTATCATTCCGTTCTACTTTTAGAGTGTTTTTTCATGGTTTAATAACCCGGTAACAGTTAAGCGTTACTGTCTTGCGGATTATCCGTATTGCTTTGGCGACAGCTCCGCGCCAAGAGCCCGTCCGTTACCCTGATAATGCCGTTGTACGGATTATTTTTTACCGAAAAACAGGACAAGTTAATGAACAGACAACCCGCCGTGGCAGGTTCTTTTTACCCTGCAAACCCCGAGCAACTCCATCTGATGCTGGACCAATATTTGAGCGATGCGGCATCCGCTGAAAAAGTCCCCAAAGCCATCATCGCGCCTCACGCCGGTTATATTTATTCCGGCCCGATCGCCGCAAGCGCCTACGCGCGGCTAAAAAAAGCCCATGACCGGATAACCCGCGTGGTGCTTATCGGCCCCTCCCATCGCGTAGCGTTCAGGGGCTTGGCTGTGAGCCGCGCGGAAACGTTTACCACGCCTTTGGGGCGCGTCCTTGTCGATCAGGAAGCCGTGCAGAAAATAGTCAAACTGCCTTTTGTCGAATACATTGAGCAGGCGCACACATACGAGCACAGTCTGGAAGTGCATCTGCCTTTTTTACAGGAAATGCTGGATAACTTCGAAATCGTGCCGATTGTTGCCGGCGACGCTTCGCCGGAACAAGTCAGTCAGGTGCTCGATACGCTGTGGGGAGGGGAAGAAACGCTGATTGTGATCAGTTCCGACCTGAGCCATTACCATAATTACGCAACGGCCCGGCAGATGGATAAATCAACCAGCCGAACCATAGAAAAGCTGGAATATGAGCAGCTCGATTTCGAATCCGCCTGTGGTAGAGTGCCGGTCAGCGGACTGCTGAAACTGGCGCGGAAAAAATCGCTGTCGATTAAAACCATCGATCTTCGCAACTCCGGCGACACCGCAGGGGATAAGTCCAGCGTAGTAGGTTACGGCGCTTATGTCATTGAATAAGGAAAACCGGCAACGCCTGCTGGATTTGGCGAAGAATTCCATCGTGCATGGATTGCAGAAAGGTCGGCCGCTAAAAGTCAACCTGGACGATTATCCGGCAGAACTGACAGAACTGCGCGCCACTTTTGTTACCTTGGAGATAAGCGGTCAGTTGCGCGGCTGCATCGGCATGCTGGAAGCGGTCAGGCCGTTAGCCGAGGATATTGCCGAGAATGCTTTTTCGGCCGCCTTCAACGATCCGCGCTTCCCGCCGCTGGACGCTTCCGAACTGGGCGGCCTGGAAATACATTTGTCGATACTGACGCCCGCAGAGCCGGTATCGTTTAGCTCCGAGCAGGATTTAGTATCCCAATTGCAACCCGGTATTGACGGACTGATTTTACAAGAGGGCCATCGGCGCGGCACTTTTTTGCCTTCGGTATGGGAGTCATTGCCGGAACCCAGGCAGTTTTTACGGCATTTAAAACAAAAAGCCGGATTACCGCCCGACTATTGGTCCAACACTATCCGAATTTACCGTTATCACGCCGAAGTAATAGACTGAGCGCCGTTACAGCGGACAGCAGTCCCTGAACAAAAAACAGAGACTGCCCCGCAACTTTTTATAAATCGTCCCCTACCTTTTCAATTAACTGTCAAGGTCAACGCAGTGCAGATAAGTCCTGCGGTCAAACAACAGTACGACCATTAATGTAAGTTGAACAATGACGTTAAATATCCAGACTATGCTTTTCATGATAATTTCTCCCAGTCCAAGACTGCCGCTCTAATGTTCTTGATATTGTTATCGGCGGACAGTTTTTGTATTAAAGTCAAAATAGTAAATCCCTGGCAATTTAGTAAACATCCAATAATGCTGAAATGAGGATACCAGTGAAAAAAGGCGTTGTTTTATATTTTGCCGGGTTATGCCTGTCTCTCTTAAAAAATTTGCCCAGACTTGATTTTTTAAAAGCATAAAAAGCGCCATTCACTTTATTTTTATTGTAATACATGCGGTTAGGGAGTGGTGCTATTCGTGGCCTTTGTGCGCCGGTATTAGAAACGGCGGATAATGGCAGATTTTTGCCGCTATCCGCCCGTTTCATACCTCATAACAAGCCATGCTCGGCAAACGAATAAGGCTGTCCGTCACCGATAATAAAATGATCCAGCACCCGTATATCGAACAAGGCTAATGCTTGCTTAAGTTTTTCGGTGATATGTTTATCGGCCTGGCTGGGTTCGGAAATGCCGGACGGGTGGTTATGGGCGAAGATGACCGCCGCCGCATTATGACGCAACGCCTGCTTGGCGACTTCCCTCGGATAAACGCTGGCACCGTCTATGGTGCCCCTGAATAATTCATCCAGCTGGATGACCCGATGCTGATTGTCGAGAAACAGGCAGGCAAACACTTCATAGCTGTAGCCGCGCAGTTGTGCGCTGAGATAAGAGCGGGTGATTTCCGGGCTGGTCAAGGCGTTGCCGCGTTGCAATGCTTCCTTGAAATGTCGCCGGGCCATTTCCAGAACAGCCTGGAGCTGAACATAAGTGGCCTCGCCCAAGCCTTTGCCCCGGCAAAAGCGTTGCTGGTCTGATCCTAGTAAGGCATTCAAGGAACCAAAATCGGCGAGCAGCTCTCGAGCCAGATCGACCGCCGATTTGCCGGGCGAGCCGGTGCGCAGAAAAATAGCCAGCAGTTCCGCGTCGGTCAAAGCGGCTGAGCCGCGTTGCAACAGTTTTTCTCTGGGCCGGTCTTCTGCCGACCAATCTTTAATGGACATAGGTTCTCCCTGATGCGGTTGGTATTTAAGCATAGAAGAATTTCTTTAGACTTGCCATAATGTCGGTTTTGTTCAAGTCTCAGGGCATGACTATTAACAAGCATATTTTATTGGCCGTCAGTGGCGGCATTGCCGCCTACAAGTCGGCTGAGCTGGTCAGGCTGTTGCGAAAACAGGGCGCAGCCGTGCGCGTGGTGATGACCCGGTCGGCCATGCAGTTTGTCAGCCCGTTGACCTTTCAGGCGCTGTCCGGCAACCCGGTGCATAGCGAATTGCTGGATGCGGATGAAGAGCATGCGATGGGCCATATCAGTCTGGCGCGCTGGGCCGATGCGCTGATTATTGCGCCGGCAACGGCCAATACCCTTGCAAAATGCAGTCACGGTTTGGCGGACGATTTATTGTCGACGCTCTATCTGGCGGCGACTTGTCCGGTTTACGTCGCCCCGGCGATGAACCAGGCCATGTGGCATAAGCCGGTCACCCAGGAAAATATCCAGAAACTTAAAAGCCACGGCGTTACCGTGATCGGCCCCGAACAGGGCGATCAGGCTTGCGGCGAAACCGGCTTCGGCAGAATGTCCGAGCCTGCGGAAATTTGCAGACGATTAATGGCGGAACCGGCGGCGCAGTGTTTAGCCGGGTTTAAGGTTTTAATCAGCGCCGGGCCGACCCGCGAACCTTTGGACCCGGTGCGCTACATCACCAACCGCAGTTCCGGGAAGATGGGTTATGCGCTTGCCGCCGCCGCATTAAAAGCGGGCGCAAAGGTTACGTTGGTCAGCGGCCCGGTGTCGCTGCCTTCGCCCGCTAACGTGGAACTTATCAGCGTGGAAACGGCCGCACAAATGCATGCGGCTGTTCTATCCGAAGCCGCCGAGCACGATATTTACATCGGCGCGGCGGCGGTTGCCGATTACAGTCCGGTGCTGCCGGAACAACAGAAAATAAAAAAACAGGCCGGACAAACCACGCTGATCCTACAAAAAACCAGAGATATTCTGGCGGAAGTCGCACAACTCCCTAACCGTCCGTTCACGGTCGGCTTTGCTGCGGAAACTCACGATCTTGAACAATACGCGCTGGACAAATTGGCGCGGAAAAAGCTGGATATGATCGCGGCAAACTGGGTAGGGCGCGATTTGGGCGGTTTCGACAGCGAGCAGAATGCATTGCAGGTTTTCTGGAAAAACGGCCGGAAAGACTTCGCAATGACCGACAAAAATCATCTGGCCGAACAATTAATCGGCTTAATCGCAGAAAGAATGGAACATAAAAAAATATGAAAAGAGTACAGCTTAAAATTCTGGACGGCCGCTTAGGCAAGGACATTCCGCTGCCCGAGTATGCGACAGCGGGCTCGGCGGGCCTGGATTTACGCGCCTGTCTGGATGAGCCGGTCGAGTTAAAGCCGGGTGAGACCGTGTTGATTCCAACCGGTCTGGCGATTCATATTGACGATCACCAGTTGGCCGCCGTTTTATTGCCCAGATCGGGCCTGGGCCATAAACACGGCATCGTGTTGGGCAATCTGGTCGGGCTGATCGATTCGGATTACCAGGGCCAGGTTTTTATCTCCTGCTGGAACCGGGGCGACAGCGCTTTTACCATTAATATTGGCGAGCGCATCGCGCAAATGGTTTTTGTGCCGGTGGAGCAGGTACAGTTTGAACAAGTCGACGAGTTTGATCAAAGTTTGCGCGGTTCCGGCGGCTTTGGTCATACAGGCAGGCATTAAGCTTTTCCTTTCAGAGGCGCAAACATGGCACGACTATTTTCTTTACTGGCGGCGATTGCAGTTTTAATGATTCTGGCGGCCGGTGCCGGCGTTTACTGGGTCGGCACGACTCAAATCACGCAGGCCAAGCAGAATGCAACATTGGCTGTTGCAAACAGTGTCGCATCAAGCATAACCGCACAGGTCAATCTGCTAACCAATACGCTGGAAAAAATGGCGCAGGACCCCGAAGTGTTGGCTGCGGTTACCAGCGCCGACACGGCGCTGATGCCGCAGGTGGCCGCAAAGCTTGAAAAACATTTGCCCGAGGTCCTGAAGATCAGGCTGTTGCTGCCCGGCGTCACCGAGCTTGACGACAAAAGCGCGCCGAAAATGGGTTATGCCGATCTGGACATGGTGCGGGAGACTTTTACCAAAAATCAGCTGCCTGCTATACAAGGCGACAGCGGGCCTGACCGGCATCTGGCGATAACGCGCAGGATTGTCCAAAACGATCGGGTGGTCGGCGTTATTCTGGCCAGCTTGAATTACGGCTTTATCAGCAAGACCGTGCAGGCGGCCGGGTTAAAGGACGGACATCTTGAATTGAGACAGGCGGCGCTGGTGTTGGGTGCGGCCGGCGAGCCTGCCAGTGCGGAACCGAACGATGATGCGCAAATCAAGGTAGCGGGCACCGGTTGGGAGCTGCACTACCAATATGCCGACAGCGCAGTTTCCACGGAACCGATGCTCATTGCCGGCATCATCGCGCTTTGCGCCTTGCTGGCGCTGCTGGCTTTTTTCATCGGATGGCGGAAGCTTTCGGATCTGCTGACGCAAGATCTGGGCAGCCTGTTGAAAGCCTGTAAGGACATGATGACCCATAAGCTACAGCCAACTTACCCGCTTAAGTTGGCTGAAATGAATGCGGTTGTTTCAACTCTGGCGCAGTTTAAACGGGTTATGGATCATCAGGATGACGATATAGCCGGGGATAAAAATCCTGTGGATGTTGAAATGAGCGGTTTTTTCGACGACTTTGACGATCTCAAGACCGCAGGCGGTACGACCTCATGGCCGGGAGAGGCGGAGCAAGACAAAGACCGCAATCCGGCTGTCGAAACCGGAAAACCGGAAATCGCTGAAAAAACCGTGCCGGATTTCTTCGACATGCCGCTTTCCAAAAAAAAAACAGCTGACTCAGGTACTATTTTTCGGGCTTATGACATCCGCGGCATCGTCGGCAAGACGCTGACCAAAGAAGTGGTTTACGACATCGGCCGTGCGCTGGGTACCCAGGCTAAAACGCAGGGCGTTAAAACAGTCGTGGTCGGCCGCGATGGCAGAACGTCCAGCCCTGTCCTGGCGGAAGCCCTGGCCAAAGGTATTATTGCAACCGGGCTCAATGTGCTGGATATAGGCATGGTGCCTACGCCGGTGCTTTATTTTGTCGCACAACACACCGAAGGGCGTTCCGGCGTGATGATTACCGGCAGCCATAACCCTGCCGATTACAACGGCCTGAAGATGGTCATCAACGGCGAAACGCTGGCCGAGGAAAGCATCCGAGAGCTTAAAACCTGCATTGACAACCGGGCCTATGCAACAGGCAAATCCGGCGGCATCGAGCGGAACAGCCAATACGGCAATGAATACATCGGCATTATTTCCAAGGATATACATATCGCCAGACCCTTGTCCGTGGTGCTGGACTGCGGCAACGGCGTCGCCGGCGAACTGGGGCCGAAGCTGCTCAAAACCCTGGGCTGTCAAGTGGTGGAGCTGTTCTGCGACATCAACGGCACTTTCCCGAATCATCATCCCGATCCCAGCAACCCCAAGAACCTCAGCGAATTGATTGCAACGGTCAAACATTACAAGGCCGACATCGGCATCGCTTTTGACGGCGACGGCGACCGTTTGGGCGTGGTCGATTCAAGCGGCAAAATCATCTGGCCGGATCGGCAGATGATGCTGTTTGCGAAGGATGTGTTGGCCGGAAAACCCGGATCGGAAGTCATTTACGATGTGAAATGCAGCCGCCATCTGGCCGATCAGATTGTAAAATTCGGCGGCAGGCCGACGATGTGGAAAACCGGGCATTCATTGATGAAGGCAAAGCTCAAGGAAACCGGCGCCAGGTTGGCCGGTGAAATGAGCGGGCATATTTTCTTTAACGATCGCTGGTTCGGTTTTGACGATGCCTTGTATTCGGCTGCGCGTTTGATCGAAATACTGTCCAAAGACACGCGCAGCAGCGCCGAGGTTTTCGCCGATTTTCCCGACAGCATCAACACCCCGGAACTGAATGTCGCGCTGGAAGAGGGCGAAAACTTCAGCTTTATGGACAGCCTGCTTAAGGCCGCCAATTTTACCGGCGGTAAAATCACCGATATAGACGGAATGCGCGTCGATTTTTCGCACGGCTGGGGACTGGTGCGGGCATCCAACACCACGCCGTCGCTGGTTATCCGTTTTGAGGCCGATTCGGAAGCCGCCATGCTCAGCATTCAGGAGCAATTCAGGCAGCTGATGAAAAAAATCAAGCCCGATATTGCATTGCCTTTTTAACAAACCTGTAAAAGCGTATCGCCGGATAAACCCTATAAAGTTAAATACTATTTAACCCGCTTTCTTGTACAATAGCCGCGCTATCTAGTTGTTTATAGTTCCAGTTTTTTAACCCAGGAAAAAATAATGAAAAAAATAAAACTATTACTTGCTTTATCCTTGTTGTTTGGCCTGTTTAGCGCGTCTGCATTTGCCGATGCCCTGACGTCTAATAAAGATATCCTCGGCAGCTGGTTTCTGGAATATACAAAAAAATCGCCGGAAGATACCGAGAAAAAGTTGATGGGCATGACCTGGGTATTTGATAACAGCCAACTGATCCAAAAAGATATTCCTCAGGTCAGAGGCAACCCTTATGATGCGCCTGCCGTCGACTATATTGTCGAAGACGGTAATTTAAAGGTCAGCATATTGGGTCGGGCGGGTAAATTCGATGTTTATTCGTTAGTCGAAAAAACCGATTCGACTATGGTGCTTAAAGACAATAAGTACGGCACTTACATGTACTTTAACAAAAAGTAAGCTCTCCCCTGTCGCCGAGACTTAAGTATAACCCTTAAGTCTCGGCAACCGCTCCTGCATAATCCACAAGGATGTACTGAATGCAGATATTGCAGGAGCGAATATCTGCCCATGCAGTCGCCGTCTCCCCCCGCCCGCTTTTTCACCAGACAAAAAACGCTTTGAGCCCAGGATGGCGCCTGCCGCCGGGCATTGATGTTGTTTGGATGGATAATCGAATGATTTTAATGGATAATGCACACCTATTTACTTGATCTAACCTACGCAGTGAAGCAATGAAAAAAAAGATAGAGGAACTTATCCTGCAAGCCGTTGAAACACTTAAATCTGACGGTGTTCTCGCACAGGACATTACCCCGAATATTACTATAGACCGTACCCGTGATCCGCAACACGGCGATTTTGCTTCTAATCTGGCATTAATACTGGCGAAACCGGCCAAGACCAATCCGCGCCAGCTGGCTGAGAAACTGATGGTCGCATTGCCGCAAGATGCGGCAATTATTAAAGTTGAGTTGGCGGGTCCCGGCTTCATCAACTTCTTTATCGATCCTACGGCCCAATTTCAAATTATCCGGCAAATCCACGATGAAGGCCGTGAGTTCGGCTTGAGTCAAGTCGGCGAGGGCAAAAGAGTCCAGGTTGAGTTTGTGTCGGCCAATCCTACCGGTCCCTTGCATGTCGGACATGGCCGTGGAGCCGCCTACGGTTCTGTCGTTGCCGATTTATTGCAGGCGGTCGGTTTTGACGTGCACCGCGAATATTATGTCAATGACGCCGGCCGGCAGATGGACATACTCGCCACCAGCATCTGGCTCAGATACCTCGAGGAATGCGGCGAAGTGGTGAATTTCCCCAGCAACGGCTACCGGGGCGAATATGTTCGCGAAATTGCCTGGGACATTCATAAAAACGCCAGTAACGAATATCGCAGACCTGTAGAGCTGGTATTTGAAGACATCCCGGCCGATGAACCTGCGGGCGGCGACAAGGAACAACATATCGATGCGTTGATCGCCCGCGCCAAAACCTTGCTGGGCGCATCGCTATACCAGGACTTTTTTCAAATAGGCCTGAACAACATCCTGGAAGATATAAAATTGGACTTGAGCGAGTTCGGCGTCGATTATCAGGAATGGTTTTCGGAACGCCAGCTGATGGATGACGGCTCGGTGGAACAAGCGCTGGGGCGCTTACGCGCCGCCGGCCATCTTTACGAACAGGATGGCGCGACCTGGTTTGCCTGCGCCAAGTTGGGCGACGAAAAAGACCGGGTCGTGGTTCGCGATAACGGCCAATCCACCTATTTCGCGTCCGATATTGCCTACCACATGAACAAGCTGGATCGCGGTTTCGATCGCATCATCAACATCTGGGGAGCCGATCATCATGGCTATATTCCCAGGGTCAGGGCCGCGATTCAGGCCTTGGGCGCCGATGAATCCAAGTTGAAAGTGCTGTTGGTCCAGTTTGCCTCGCTGTATCGCGGCGAAGAAAAAGTGCAAATGTCGACCCGCTCCGGCGAATTCGTGACCTTGCGGCAATTGCGCAATGAAGTCGGCAAAGATGCGGCGCGTTTCTTTTACGTGATGCGCCGGTCGGAACAGCATATGGATTTCGACCTGAAACTGGCGACCTCCAGATCCAACGAGAACCCGGTGTTTTATGTGCAGTACGCCTATGCCAGGGTATGCAGCGTGTTGCGTCAACTGGATGAGAAAAACCTGGAGCGCGACTTGCTGCTGGGCATGGCCAACCTGACGCTATTGGCCGAGGAACACGAAACCAACCTGCTGGGAACGCTGGCGCGCTACCCCGAAACCCTGGAACGCGCCGCGTTGCAATACGAGCCGCATCAGCTGATTCAATACCTGCGCGAATTGGCGACCGAGTTCCATACTTACTACAATGCGCATCAATTCCTTGTTGATGACGCAAAGGTGCGCAACGCAAGGCTCAACCTGATTTGCGCGGTAAAACAGGTATTGGCGAACGGCTTGAACTTGCTGAATATCAACACACCTGAAGCAATGTAACATGGCTAAAGACTACAAACACAGAGCGAAGCACAATCACAGACAAAAGTCGGAAAGCCTTAGTCTGTGGCGCTGGATGCTGATTACGGCATTGATAATTTCGTTTGTAGTCTTCTTGGTTTATTTAAGCAATATCGGATCGAAGCAAACATCCCCGCAGCCGGATGTAGCGGCAGCGCCGGAAGCGGCAAAAAGCGAAGCGCCCAAGCCGGAGAAAAAGCCTGAGGGGCCGGTGTTGCCGCAGTTTGATTTTTACACCATCCTGCCTGAAAAAGAAGTCATCGTGCCGGATTACGAAATTAATACGCGCGCCAGGGAAGAGCGGGTAGGGCAGGCAAAAACCGCCAGTTATATTTTACAGGCCGGTTCGTTTAAAGACTTTAAAGATGCCGACAGCTTAAGAGCCAAGCTGGCGTTGATGGGGATTGAATCCAAAGTCGAGAAAGCCAAAGTCGGCAATGTGGTTTGGAATCGAGTCAAAATGGGGCCTTATGCCCAAATGACCAGCGTCAGCGCCATTCGCGCCAGATTAAGGGAAAACGGTATTGACGTGATCGTCATGGAAACCAGCCGCTAAAGCGCTTAGAAAGAACAGCACATCACCACGAAGACGTTAACAATCGCCATTTCAAATTCATGCAAGGCGGCCGTTACATACTCCTCCCCCTCTACGTTTCGCCCGGCAGGATTGTTCTGCCTGACTCCTTTCTGCTCACGCCCTGAAGGGACGGCAAACCTATCAAAGCCCCAAAATAGTATTCGGAGCCTATGCGCTGTGCTATGCTTTTTTCAATCAATAAAATACACGGGGGGGGAATTGATATGGGTTTAGCATTAAAGGATACTCAACACCATTGCTACGGCGATTACCTGACTTGGCCTGACGATATGCGCTATGAGCTGATCGATGGCAGCGCCTATGCGATGTCTCCGGCTCCCGACTTGGCGCATCAGGATGTGGCGGGAGAAATTTATCGCCAAGCGGCAAACATTTTAACCGGAAAACCTTGCCGCGCTTTCATTGCGCCGGTCGACGTCCGTCTGCCGAAACAGAATGAAGCGGACGAAAGCATCGATACCGTCGTGCAGCCGGATGTATTGGTGGTCTGCGACAGCGGAAAACTGGACCGACGCGGTGTGCGCGGCGCGCCGGACTGGATCGTGGAAGTGCTGTCTCCGTCCACGGCCGGTCACGATCAAATAAGAAAACGCAATCTTTACGAACGCCATGGCGTAAAAGAATATTGGCTGATTCACCCGGTTGATCGGGTGCTGACCGTTTACCGGCTGATCGGCGATGAATACGGAAAGCCCGAACTCTATGAATTAAATGGCGAAACCCAAGTCGGCGTGTTGCCGGATATTGTGATCCGCTGGGATGAATTGGTTACGCGATTGCCGGTTGATTATTGACGATCGTCGGGCAAAGTGAAAAAGCGCGCGATGCGCCCGGATTAACCGCCCATTCAGAACAAAGACGGGTTGATTCGCCACGAAGATACGAAGAAAAGACTAGGCAAAACGTTGCGAAATAGGGAATCCCTAAACCTTGTTCCGAGAGAAGTGTATAACGCAAGATCCTGAGTGTTCCTCTATTATGCGGTTCCGCATATCCAGCCTGCCATCAATAGACTATGGCCTCACCTTTAATAATCCAAAAGTTGCAGTTGGAGTGTAAGGAACTTTCGACCATGTTCAAAAGATCATTATCGAAGCAGAGGCTTACCTCCGCTCATTTACAATGCGTAACTGCGGTTTTTAGGTTCATGTCAAGCAGGTACGATCGCATCCTGAATTACGAATAACATTGATTATCATTTGCTGGTTGGGTAAGATATTGACTCACTTATTCTGAGGTTTATTTGGGCTTTTTGCTTCAATACAGCTCTGTTCGAACCGTCTAGCAAAGGAAAATTGTATGTTACGAACAAATCGACTCTTTGTGCCGTTATCACTGGCCGTTATCACCGGTAGTTTTGCATCCGGCGCAGAAAGCGCGGACAAACCCACTGAAATCAAAACCTTGGGTACAGTCAGCATCGTTGGCAGTCCTGCGGAGGTAAAAGACATGCCGGCGTCTGCGCAGGTTATTACTACCGAACAGATACGTGAGCAAAGTTACAGCGATATTAACCGCATATTGCGACGCGCCCCCGGCGTCAATATCCGTGAGGAAGACGGTTTTGGCTTATTCCCTAATATCAGCTTCCGCGGCGTCGATACGACGCGTAGCGCCAAAATCACAGTCATGGAAGACGGCGTATTGACCGCGCCTGCGCCCTATTCGGCGCCCGCCGCTTATTACAACCCGGCCGGCGGGCGCATGAGCGGCGTCGAAGTCTTAAAAGGTTCAAGCCAAATCGGTTACGGCCCGCATATCACAGGCGGCGTGCTCAATTATTTGTCGACCGCAATTCCCAACACCGGCAAAGCCTATCTCAAGACGATCTACGGCAGTTATAACGAAGTCAGAAGCCACGGTTATGTCGGTAACACGCTGGAAACCAAGCACGGGCGTTTCGGTTATTTGGTGGAAGGCTTTTATCGGGATTCAGACGGATTCAAGACCATTGATCAAACCGCCGATTTCCATAACGGCGACCAAACCGGCTTCCAGCAGGTTGAGCCTATGGCGCGCTTATCCTGGGAGCCTAATACCGATTTATACCAAAAAATGGAAGTCAAGTTCGGCTATTCCAGCATGGATGCCGATGAAACCTACTTAGGCACGAGTGAAGCGGATTTTAGAAGCGATCCATACCGGCGCTACTCTTCAACGCGTTTCGACAACATCGATTCCAACCGTTTGGGCGGCTTTGCCCGTTATTTCATTTCGCCGACCGATAACCTGGATATTGTTACAACCGCGTACTATAGCGAGTTCGACCGTAACTGGAGCAAACTGGACAGCATTAGCGGCACTGGGATCAGCGGAACTCTGGCCTCAGCACTGGCCGGAGCTAACGGGGGCAACGGCCTTGCCTGCCTTAAGGGCGATCGTGCGTGTACCCTGCGTGTCCGGGACAACAACCGCAGTTATTATCTGGGCGGGGTTGAAACCGCAGCGACTTACCGTGTTGACTTAGGCGCTACGCATCATGAGTTGAACGGCGGTTTCCGTTACCACGAAGACCAGGAAACCCGGTTTCAACACGACACCACCTACAACCAGACGTCGAGCGGCACTATTTCCGGGAGCACCGTTGGCGCGCCGGGCAGCCAGGATGACCGCTCAGGGCTTACCAATGCCTATGCCTTCTTCCTGAAAGACCGTATCGAATTGGGCAAATGGGGTTTTACGCCGGGTATCCGCTACGAACATCTGAATCAAACGTATATAAACAACAAAGCGCCGAATACCAACGGTTCCAGCTCACTGGACTTATATGCCGGGGGCGCCAGTCTGGATTACCGCTTTAACGACGATTTCATGATGTTCACCAGCGCGCATCGCGGATTCTCGCCGCCAAGCCCGCAAAACTCCGTGATTGACAAGCTGGAAGAAGAAACCAGCAACGCTTACGAGCTGGGCGGGCGTTATACACATGGCGCTTTTTCAGCGGAGCTCACCGGTTTCTATACCCAGTTTGAGAACTTACTGGTGGTCAACAATATCGGCGGTGCAGGAACCGGACAAAGCGAAAACTTCGGCATGGTTGACAGCCGAGGCGTCGAATTGGCGATGAACTTCGACGCCGGGAATGCTTTCGGTTGGGGTTTCCGCAACCCTTACTTCGTATCCTTTACATACACCGATACCGAGCAGCTCAATGCCGCGACTTCGACGGACGCCGAATCGATTTTCAGTTACGGCGCAAAAGGCAACCGCATCCCGTATATTCCCGAATATACGCTCAGTTTCGGCAGCGGATTGCATTTTGACCGGTATGGCGTCGAAGTTTCCGCCAATTATGTCGGGGAAACATTTGCCAGCGCTAACAACACCGCGTATCAAGTAAACGGTGCGGGTGCCGCCGACTCGCGCTTCGGCAAAACGGACGATTACGTCATTGCCGATGTCTCGGCATATTATAAAATCGTCAAAGGCGTAAAGATTCTTGGCGGCATACAAAATCTATCCAACGAAGAGTATTTGGTTTCCAGGCAGCCGTATGGCCCCCGTCCAGGGATGCCCATATTCGCCTATGGCGGGTTTGAAGTCGATTTCGACATCTGAGGGCTTTGATAATACTGTTGTCGCCATCCCGGAAAGAATGCGAGACATATTCTTGCCGGGATGGCGACTTACTGTAATGACAGTGTCCCGAAAATCCTGAACAGTAGACCGCCGTCGCTGAACAGAGCCTTGCCTAACCATCAGCGGAATCAAAAACCTACCGTTCATCCCGAGCTTGCCGAAGGATTAAATCAGCGCTTCCTTAGAGCGGCAGAGGCAATTCGATAACATTCGGACGGGGTTACAAACCCCGTCTTACTTAGCGTTGTTGCGATTGCCGATGTGTGGCAATGAAGTCAAAAAGCGATGGGCGGTCATTTACCCCCATTCGCGGCCGTATCGCTCTTAGACGGCGGAGCATAGGCCGCCGACCAGACATAGCCGCTGCCGGCGTTGCACGATGCCTCGGCTTGCCCAATCTGATAAGGCCCCGAATAGATCGGGCATTGGCAGTTGGCGAATCCAGTCGGCTTACCGTCGGGATCCCGTTCAAAGGTGCAAGGCGCTGTCATACAACCCGCATAAGGGGCCGGAGAACTGGCGCAACTGGTCTGATCTTTACCATAGCTTTTTATCTTGGCAAAGCTGAAAGTAGAGAGTAATTCAGCTTTTGGCACCATCGGTGCTACGCCATTCGCGCCTGCCTGCAAATAACCGCAAACCGGGGCTGTCGGAAGATAGGGGACAGTCTTGCCGAGCAGCGCCAATGCCTTCCCGGCGGCTTCCGAAACCATATTGCGGCATTTCTCGCCATTCAGGCCGCAGACACGAACGGTTTCGACATAAGCTTCGGTATTAATAATGGAATTAATATCAACATACGAATCCCCTGACTCCGCATAGCAGCGGCAATCTGCAACGTTCGGGTTATCTTTGGACACTGTGCAGGGTAAGCTGGGTAAAGTCTCTTTTGGGATTTTGCTTGCCGGCGCGGCATTCGGGCCGGAATAGTAGCAAAGTGCGTATCCACTGGAAGAGCAGGCCAGGAAGTTGGTCGGCGATAATGTGATATTGGCCGCGGCAGGGCCGTATTCGGTCGTCCAGAACTCATTTTTAACAAAGGGGGCCGGGCAATCCTGCGTACACGTTGCAGGCATATCCTCCGCCCGGGCAACGCCGGACAACAGGCATAGCAATGCAAGCAGTTCAAACACATAGCGAAATTGAGTCTTCATAATATGATTCCTAAGTTTTTGACAGCGTGGGTAATATTGGGTTTGATTCCAATGTTGTATAAAAGGCAGGATCTGCCCCATTCTTTGTTGCGGGTAAGCAATCGGGTTTTTTGCGGATAAAGTTCGTGGCTGGTTTCGCGGTAGCATACTGCCAAAAACGTGTAACATCAAAAATAAGCCGCCATATCGTTCTTGCCCTGTTTGGAAAAATCCGGGCAAAGGGCTGTTCGATCATCCTGACATGGCGGATTGCTGCCGCGAATCCGCCTTACAGCTTTACAGCGTTACCCGGCTTATCAGTATCAAAAAACATAACAATAAATTTGATATTGACAGCAAAATATCTGATAGTACAATTTGATTATCAAAATAAAAAGGTGAATTTTATGAATGTAAAAGCTATTGTTGATATGTTTGGCGGGCAAACCGCATTGGCAGCATTGATTGGCAAAGGTCAGAGCACTGTAGCCTATTGGGTTAAGGCGGAATCTATTCCGGCAAGATGGCATCCAAAACTATTAATGTTGGCATTAGACAGAGGAATTAATCTTTCTGCGCAAGATTTCATTGAGCAGCCAACCATTGAACAAGACTATCAAACTCCTATGGAAACTAAGGCGGTATCAAAGCAAGAAATATCAAAGGCCATTCAGTTAGAAAATGAAGTTTATAGGGAAGACTCACCTTTTTTATTTTATGCGGCAGAGGATGGCACTATTAAGGTTCAAGTATTGATAGGCGATGAAACAGTATGGGCATCACAAAAAGGGATGGGGGAAATTTTTGATGTTGAATCAAATACCGTGACTTATCATCTAAAAAACATATTTGAAACCAATGAATTAGATGAAGATGCAGTTACTCGAAAAATTCGAGTAACTGCATCAGATGACAAAAACTATGACACCAATTTTTACAGCTTAGATGCAATAATTTCAGTAGGTTATAGGATAAACTCTGTTCGGGCAACTCAGTTCAGAAAATGGGCAACAACAGTTTTGAAAGATTATTTGATTAAAGGCTTTGTTTTGAATGATGAAAGACTTAAACAAGGAAATCAACTTTTTGGCAAAGATTATTTTGATGATTTGCTTGAAAAGATCCGGGAAATCAGAGCCTCTGAAAGACGATTTTATCAAAAAGTAACGGACATATATGCGCAATGCAGTATTGACTACGACAAAGATTCACCAATAACACAGCAGTTTTATGCTCATGTTCAAGATAAATTACATTATGCAATTCATGGTCATACATCATCCGAACTTATTAAATTGAGAGCCGATGCGACAAAGCCTCATATGGGAGTTCAAACATGGAAGAACGAAGGCAAAAAAGGAAAAATCACTAAATTAGATGTTACTGTCGGTAAGAACTACTTATCAAAAGATGAAATTGATAATTTAAATAGACTCGTATCAATGTACTTAGACTGGGCCGAGAATTTTGCTAGAAGGCATAAGCCATTATCAATGAAGGACTGGACAGAAAAGTTAGATGGTTTTTTGGATTTCAATGCCTATGATGTGCTTTCTGATTATGGAAAAGTGCGTCGAGAAGAGGCCAATAGACATGCCTTAAAAGAATTTGAAAAATTTAGAGTAATTCAAGACAGAGAATACAAATCAGATTTCGATAAAGTTATCGATAATATAAAAACGAACAAAAAGCTATCCGATTAATTTTTGTTATCTTCAGGCGTGAGGAGCATTTCGGTCCACGCCTTTATTTTTTTCATCTTTTATGCTCTTGCTACATAATACAGAGGATTACGCTAAACCTCCTCCTTATCATCCTCATCAGTAGCCATATCTGAAATCTCCTTCAACCTTGAGATGGCTTTAAAATTAATACTGTTTTCAGGATACATACCTTCGCTATCTAGCGCGCCAGCCGATTCCCCGGTCAATAATTCCAGCGTTTGATCGACGCTGGAAACCGCATAAACCGCAAACAGACCCTTTGCCACCGCATCGATTACTTCCTGTTTCAGCATCAGGTTGCGCTTGTTGGCGGCTGGGATAATGGCGGCGTGCTGGCCGTTAAGGCCGCGCGCCTGGCACAGCCTGAAGAAGCCTTCTATTTTCTCGTTAACGCCGCCGACCGCCTGCACTTCGCCGTACTGGTTGATCGAGCCGGTCACCGCGAAGGTCTGTTTGATCGGTATCCGGGTCAGCGCGGAAATAAGGCAGCACAGCTCGGCCAGCGAGGCGCTGTCGCCGTCGATATAGCCGTAGGATTGTTCGATCGCGATGCTGGCCGATACGGCCAACGGAAATTGCTGGGCATAGGTGTGTCCCAGATAGCCGGTCAGGATCATCACGCCTTTGGAGTGAATGGCCTGGCCCAGTTCGACTTCCCGCTCGACATCGACGATGCCTCTGGAACCGGGATAAACGCTGGCGGTGATGCGCACCGGCGCGCCGAAGCTGCTGCCGCCGACTTCCATCACGGTCAGGCCGTTGACTTTGCCTATCGCGTCGCCCTCGGTGTCGATCAGGATGGTGCCGACCAGCATTTCTTCGAGGATGTTCTCGGGCAGCCTGCCGTTGCGATGCTCTCTTGCGGCCAGCGCCTGTTCGATATGCGAGCGGTCGCAAACCGGCTGGTCGTCGGGCCTGCAAAACAGGTTGGCTTCGGCGATGATTTCCAGCGAGTCTTTGATCCGGGCGGAAAAATGATGCTGGTTTTCGGCAAGACGGCAGCTGTGCTCGATCAGGCATTCGATGGCCGCCCGCGTCAACGGCTTGGCACCCGAATCCGCGGCCTGCTTGATCATCAGCAGGATGAAGCGCTGCATCGATTCGTCGTTACGCGGGATGTAATTGTCAAAGTCGGCGAGGATTTTGAACATCTCGTTAAATTCATCATCCAGCTCTTCCAGCAGATAATAAATATCCCTGGAGCCGACCAGGATCACCTTGACGTTCAGCGGGATGACTTCCGGCTTCAGGGTGATGGTGTTGATGCCCAGATCCGAATAAGGCGATTCGATTTCAATGCGGCCGGATTGCAGCGCGCGTTTAAGGCCTTCCCAGACGAACGGATAATTCAGCAGTTTTTCGGCGTCGAGGATCAGGTAACCGCCGTTGGCTTTATGCAATGAACCGGCGCAAATCCGGCGATAATTGGTGACCAGCGTACCCTGGTCGCTGACGTATTCGATGCGGCCGAACAGGTTTTGATAAATCGGGTGCGGTTCGTAAATAACCGGCGCGCCGCATTCCTGCTTGTTATCGACCAGGATGTTGGGCGCGTACAGCTCGGTCAGCAGCAGCCGCTTGCTGGTGTTGTCCTGCGGCTCCGGCGTCCGGCTGGGCATCAGGTAATCGGCAATGGTGTTGCCGAGGTTTTTTTTGATTTCCGCCAGGAAGGTGATCACATCATCGATATTCTGGTAACTGTCGTTCAGTTCGGCAAACAACGGCTCTATCGCCAGATCGATGGTGTCGTTATCCAGTTGCTTGATTTTTTCAACCATGGCTCTGCGCCACTGGGGCAATTCCAGCAAGACATCGCTGAGGTATTCTTCCAGTTCTTCGACACGCTTGTGGAAGACTTCCCGTTCCGTCAGCGGCAATTGGGTGAATTGGTCTTCATTCAGCGCCTTGTTGTCGCGGATAGGCGCAAAAGAAATCGATTCGTTTTCCCTGAACAATGCAATGTCCAATGCTTGGGCCTTTTTATCGACCAGATCGATCGCATTGTTATAGTACTGGTTAAAATGGCGTTCGATAGCGCTCTTTTTCTGCTGGTAAGTCGGGCTTTCGAACGCGGCGGGAAAGGTCGCCAGCAGGTTGTCGATCAGTTTTTCGATGTCCTTGCTGAGCGTCTGGCCGTGTTCGGCGGGCAACTCAACGGCCATCGGCTCTCTCGGATTGCCGAAATTATCGACATAAGCATAGGAGGGCGGCGCGGGCAGCGTTTTTGCCTGGGTATGCAGATGGTTGGTAATCATCGACAAGCGGCCCAATCCCGGCTCGCCCATCACAAAAACATTGTAGCCGGGATTGTTCATCGCGATGCCGAATTCAAGCGCCGATTGGGCTCTGGACTGGCCTAAAATAGTCTCGGGCAGCTTCGGCGCGGTGGGGAACTCAAAGCCCGCCAAATCGACATTCAGTTTCAGTGATTCAAGGGGGAGCTTTAAGGTATTAGGCATGGACAAGAGACGTTCTCGGATTGCGCAAAAACGGTGATTCTAGCATTTTTTAGCGCATTGTCCGCTATCAACCAAACAGCCCGGCGGCTCGCTCACGATGCTAAAAAAACATGATGGCCTTTAACTTTAGAATTGCTGGCGCTGCAACACCATAGAAACCGCCGCGGCGCGGGTGGCCACGCCAAATTTTTCAAAGATATGTTCGAGATGCTTATTGATGGTACGCGGGCTGCTGCCCAGAATAAGACCCACGTCCTTGTTGGTTTTACCCCTGGAAATCCACATCAGTATTTCCGCTTCACGCACAGTAAGTCCCAGGGAGCTTCTTATCCAATCAAGATCCCACTCGTGTGAATGCTTTTCTAAAACCAGCAGAGATTCGCCGGCGCTTTGGCACGGCATTATTTTTGCCAGAAAACCGGCTCCGGCTCGATAACTTTCAAAGGATTCGGATTTATCAATCAGCCCTGAGCGCCGGTTAATCCAGTCGAGCAGCGGTTTGGGCAGCGGCGAACCGACGTCATGCTTACCCGTTAATCCGTGTTTTTGCAGAAACTCATCCAGCCAGCGGATGCCGCCGGGCGTTAACCAGGTGATATTGCCAATTGAATCGATTGCCAACGCGGAAAAAGGGCTGTTGTTTAAAGCATTTTCAACGCGGCGCAGATTTCGGGTCTGAGTCAGCTGCACTTCCACTCTGGCCAGCACTTCCGGGGGCCGAATCGGTTTGACAATATAATCGACAGCGCCTTCATCGAAACCGCGTAACAGGTTGTCCAGTTCGCTTAACGCGGTCATAAATAATACTGGAATATCGGCCGTTTCCGGCGAGGATTTAAGCCGGTTACAGGTTTCAAAGCCGTCAATGCCCGGCATCATAATATCCAGCAAAATAATATCCGGTTTCAGATAAGCGATTTGTTCCAGCGCCGATAAGCCATCGGTGGCAACCAGCACCCGGTAACCGGCTTCCGAGAGCGTGTCCGATAACAAGGCCAGATTGCCGGGCGTATCGTCGACAATCATGGCAATTCCGATAATAGGAGAAGATTTACCGGTCATTGCCGCTTAGCGCCTCACTGGCAATATGCAAGAGTTTCTTGATTTCAAGTAGATCGAATTCGCCGGCCAGCGACATCATCCTCTGCGCAAAATAGCTATATTCAGGATGGTGCTGAATGAGTCGGGTCAAATATTGATTAAGTCCCTGTAAATCGCCGATTCGCACATAGCCGGTTAATTCCTGAACAATGTCTAGTGACGGCGACTGGTCGGAAATTTGCAGTTCGGTTTCATCATCCTGATAGACCCAGTTTAACGCCAAATGCAGTTTAAGTTTGTAGAGTAATTCGCTGACGTGTATCGGCTTGACCAAAAAATCGTTGCAACCGGCATTAACGGCATTGAGCCGATCGGCCGGATAAGCGTTGGCGCTTAACACAACAATCGGCGTTGCATTGCCGTTTTGGCGCAGGAGATGGGCGGTTGCGGCGCCATCCAGTCCGGGCATCGATAAATCCAGCAGAACAAGATCCGGCGCATCATATTCGACTTTATCCAGGCATTCTTCGCCGCCGCCGGCCTCAATCAAAACGAAACCTAAGGGCTCTAAAATAGACAGTATCAGCTGCCGATGATCCGGCTGATCATCGACAATGAGGATTTTTTGGCGCTTGCCCTGATAACCGATAATGTCTTCTTCGTGAATGTATTGCTGTTCGCTGCCCAGATTGGGGAGCAGCAGCCTGACGGTAAAGGTGGAACCTTTGCCCTGATCGCTGACCACAACCAGTTCGCCGCCCATGATTTCGCATAGAATCTTACTAATGGTTAGACCCAAACCGCTGCCGGCGTCTAAATTCTCATTCGGTAATTGGGTAAAAGGCTGAAAAATATTTTGCAGTTGATCTTTATGGATGCCGGGGCCGGTATCAACGACCTGGAACGTCGTTACACCGCAGCTGAAACCGATACGAAAGATAACCTCGCCGGCCACGGTGAATTTGACCGCATTGCCGAGCAGGTTGATCAATATTTGTCCGACCCGCTTCTCGTCGCCGCGGACCCGTTGCGGCAGAGTGTTGATAATCTGGCAGTAAAAAGACAGGCCTTTCTGTTCGGCTTGCAGCTTAAACACACTGACCAGGTGCTCAATAAATCCCGGAAAATCGATAGGCTCCTGGCGCAGTTCGAACTTACGCGCTTCGATGCGGGCAATATCCAGAATGTCCTCGATCAGCGCGGATAAATGATCGCCGTTACGCTTTAAAATATCCACCGCCTGCCGTCTGTGCGCCGGTATCGCCGGGTCTTTCTGCAAAATATACGCGTAGCCGACAATACTGTTTAACGGCGTGCGTATTTCATGGCTCATGCTGCTGAGAAAACGGCTTTTCGCACTGTTGGCGCGATCAGCCATTTTGGTGGCTTGCTGCAATTTCGCGTCGGTCTTTTTATGTTCATCGATTTCCATCAACAGGCGCTGGGTTTGCTTGGCGATTTCTTCATGCGCAACGCGCCGGCTCTCGTCGTTCAGGATCAGCCACCAGGTACACAAACCGATGAAGACCAGCAATGAGGCGTAAACCTTAACAAAATTCGCCAGCAACAGATTGAACGACGGCAGGTAGTGTTCGGCAAGCAATAAATCCTGATAGTAAATAATGCCTACAAATATGCTGGTTAAAACGGCCAGAAACAAAAACAACAGGCTAAAGCGTATCAGGCGCAGCCTGACGCCCAGATTCATCCAACCCGGCAAACAGCATTCTGCAAAGCTTTGCAGATAGTCGTCCAGGCGCACGCCCGGTTTACAGGCATCCATGCAACGCGAGTCCAGCGTGCAGCAAAGCGAGCAAATACTGCCCTCATAGACCGGGCAATACGCCACATCTTCGTGTTCGAAATGATTTTCGCAAATAGTGCAGCGACTGACCGGAGCCTGATTATTAAGGTGGATGTCGCGCGCAAGATAGCGCTGACTGCCGTATAGCAGAGCGATGCACGGGACCAGCAGAAAGGCCAGACTCAAGGCGATAAACGCTGAAAAGGCCTGCGCGAACGCGCCGAAAAAGCCCAAATAAGCCAATATCGATACTATCGAGGCACATAAGGTCGACAGCGTGCCGACCGGGTTGAGATCCGGCAGGTAAGCGCGTTTGAACTCAACGGCTTTAGTGCTCAAGCCCAGAGGCTTGTTGATCAGTAATTCCGCCGCAACCGCGCTGATCCAGGCTATCGACATATTGGAGAATAGTCCCAATACTTTTTCCAAAGCGCCGAATACCCCGAATTCCATCAGTAAAAGGGCAACGGAAACATTAAACACCAGCCACACAACCCGGCCGGGGTGGCTGTGAGTCAGCCGCGAAAAAAAATTCGACCAAGCCAGCGAGCCTGCATAAGCATTAGTGACATTGATTTTAATCTGGGAAATCACCACAAACAACGTAGTGACCGTTAACGCTAATTCGGTATTGCCGAACAAGTCGGCGTAAGCCACCAGATACATTTGCGTCGGCTCATGCGCATGGATCGGCGCTATGCCGTGGCGAATAGCAAGATGAGCCAGCAACGCTCCGCCCAGCTGCCTAGCCATGCCGAACAAAATCCATCCCGGACCCGCGGTAATGGTTGCCAGCCACCAGCGCATTCGGTTTTTTTCAGTCAGCACAGGCATAAAACGCAGGAAATCGACTTGCTCGCCGATTTGCGCCACCATTGAAAAGGCGATGGTGGTCGCGCTGCCGAACATCAGCCAGTTAAAGCCCTGACCGCTAGCCGCAATCCAAAAATAGGCTTGCACCGTCATCATCGAGTCCGGTTCGCGCATGAACACGGCAATATAGGGTGCAATCAATAGCACCAGCCACAGCGGCTGTGTCCACATCTGCAAGCGGCTGATCGTGGTGATTCCGAAAGTCACCAGAGGAATGACGGTAACGGCGCTGATAATATGCGCGATGGCGATAGGGATGTGGAAATACAACTCGATAGCCAAGGACATGATCGATGCTTCGAGCGCAAACAACGTGAAAGTAAACGAGGCGTAAATCAACGAGGTTATCGTCGAGCCGATATAACCGAAACCGGCGCTACGGGTCATCAGGTCAATATCGATGTTATAGCGGGCGGCGTAATAGCTGATTGGGAAACTGGTGATAAAAATAATCAGACCAACCGCCAGAATAGCCCAAAACGCATTGGTAAAACCGTAATTGATCGACAGGAAGCCGCCGATGGCTTCCAGAACCAGGAATGAGGTAGAGCCGAACGCGGTATTGGCGACCTGGAATTCCGACCATTTGCGGAAGGTGCGCGGTGCGAATCTCAGCGCATAGTCTTCCAGCGTTTCGTTGGCGACCCAGGCGTTATAGTCGCGGCGGATTTTTGAGACACTTTGTCGGATCTTGGTTTCCTCGATGGTTTTTTATAAGGTGAGCCATAAGTAGATAGCTAAAAAGTTTTTTAACAAAATGAAAAAAACCATTTGTCTCCTTATTTACCACGAAGGACACGAAGATCACGAAGATCACGAAGAAAATAGTCAACTTCGTGTCCTTCGTGCTCTTCGTGGTGAGTAAAAAATGTTAAAAGACTTTTGAACGATTACTTAACCTGTTCACTACCTATGTTCAATCACTACCTCTTGAATCTAAAAACTGCGGCTTTTAGATTAAGCAATAACTACACCAAAGTTCGTTAGCAAAGCCTATGCGCTAAACAGCAAGCTATCTATAAAAGCATTGAACTAAAGTGGTGCGGTTAGCCTCAATTACGCCCAATAAGTAATCGAGAAGTAATCGAGCTAAAGTTTTCCGGTTTTTTGGTGTGCAAGCTCTGCTTGCACACCAGGTCGAGCCTGCACTCCAGGCTTGCATACAAGTCAGCAGCTTATATCAGGCGCTTATAGCCTTTCATGGCCGAATTTTAAAATCACCGGCGATCCCTGATTGTGAATGATGATCTGTTTACGGCCTTCGTTTTCCTTTTCCACGCCCGGCTCATCGGCTTTGACGGCTTCTTCCGGTCTGGTGACGGTTTCGATGCGCACCTCCGGTATCCAGCTTGGCTTAAAACTTGAAGACGGCTCGCTTTGCGTTTTATCCGGCCAGTTAAGCTCGCTCAACAGATTAAAACAGACGGTGCTGATGTGATCGACCAACTGCGCTTCGCTGGCCGCATTGCCGGCAACAAAGTCCATATGCAGATAGCTCGTCTGGGTCGGCTGTGCGATAGAGGCCAGCTCGCAGCCGATCGGCAGCACTTTGGCTTTTTGAAAATCGAGGGCCCTCGGATCGGAATTCCCGGAAGAAAATGAAAATCCGGGCGGCGTTTCGCTGTGCTCAATCAAGCCGATTTCAGCGGTTAAGCTATGGCTGAAAGCCTGATTGTCTTTAGCCCCGACCGGATAACCCCAGCCGGCCAGATTGTTGCCAATCCGGGCGGCCACATCCCGCCCAGCCAATGTCGATTTCAACGAAGGTTGCTTGACCGTACCGATCTTGAATTCAATCCGCTTAATTGATGCGGTGTCGAGCTGTATCGGCTTTTTTTCCAGGCCCGGTGCGCAGGCGCTTAATAACCAGGCCATTGCGATAGATTTGGACAGCAGGCTCCCTACAGGGCCTTGTATCAGCTTATTCATGCGACTCCGGATGGTGTGAGACAGGTTCCTCAACTGTAGACGAGTTGCCGGTTGATGGATATACGTCATTTGACTGATGAGTCAGATGACGCATTGTGCAAATTTCCCCCGAGCAAAATAATGAATCCCAGCCAACTTCCTGGCTGCATCCGGATAACCCGGATGCAATATCAAATCACCTTTTAAATTCTGGGGAACCTGACATGAGTGATTCTACAAAAACAACGGCCGGAATACGAAGCAAGCAACTTCTTCCGGCATTAAGCCTGTTAACGTTGGCGGTCGGCTATGTCCCGGCTTCGCAAGCCGGCGCAACTTTCAAAATTGACGACACCAAATGGGTCAGCATCGGTGCGGGTTTACGCACCAGCTTTCAGGCTGCCGAAAGCGGTGCCGGCGCTGGCGGCAACAAGTGGAGCAACGACTTTAATCTGGACAATATCCGTCTGTACCTCAACGGGCAAATCCACAAATATTTGAAGGTGGAGTTCAATACCGATTGCCAAACCTGTAGCAATGGCGGCGAAGTGCGGGTATTGGATGCGATCGGCAAGTTTGAGTACGTCCCGATGGCGAACCTCTGGGTAGGCCGCATGCTGGTTCCTGCCGAACGCCGGGAAATGAACGGTCCGTTTTACAGCGCGATATACAATATTTTCAGTTCCGGCACGCCGTTCGAGCCGGCCGATTACAATTTGACGATCAAGTCGGACGGCACTTCGGCCGGTTCTTTTGGCCGTGACGACGGAGCGACCTTTTGGGGTGCGGCGTTTGACGGCCGCCTGCAATATGCCGTCGGCTTTTTCCGCGGCTTAAGAGGCGGCGCGAATATTGACGACAATATTCTGTACAGCCAGCGCTTTGCCTACAACTTCTGGGATGTCGAGAAGAATCCAGGCTATTACACCTCCGGCACTTACTACGGCAAAGGCGGCGACATCCTGACCGTCGCCGTGTCCAACCAGTATCAGGAAGACGGCGCGGGTACCGCTTTGGATCATGGCGACTTCCGAGGCACCGCAGTCGACGTGCTGATGGAAAAAGTGCTGCCCAACAGCGGCGTGGTGACGGTAAACGGCGAATACAAAAATTACGGCATTTCCAACGGCTACAGCCAGGCCTCGCGCAATGCGGGCGGCGGTTTTTCGATGTTCGAAGGCAACGCCTATGACGTCAGCGGCATGTACTTGTTCCCGCAAAAAATCGGCATCGGCCAAGTCCAGCCGTATCTACGTTATGTGAACGTCCTGCCTGGCGGCAGTTCCAACCGTAATTCCTACGAAGGCGGCGTGAACTACGTGATCGACGGCCATAACGCGCGCGCGTCCTTGAGCTGGGAATACGGCGATCTTATGACCAAAGGCCTGAATTACACGTCGACGGCTACAGGCGAACACAGCAATGCCGTCAAACTCGGCTTTCAGTGGCAGATATAAATCTATTTAGCCGCTAGAAAATAGAACACAGATGTCACGGATTTTGGCTGATGGATGAAAAGGCAAAAGATGAAAGGCCCAGAATTTTAGCCTTTAGGCCACCTTTCTTTAACTATTTGAGATTTATTAATATGAAAAAATTATCTTCAAAACTGCGCTTACTCGGTATCGCCGGTGCGATAGCGGCATTAATCCTGGCGGCGGGTGCTGCACACGCCGAAGACACGATTAAAGTCGGTGTGCTGCACTCATTGTCCGGCACCATGGCGATCAGCGAAACCACGCTGAAAGACACGATGCTGATGCTGATCGACGAGCAGAACAAAAAAGGCGGTTTGCTCGGCAAAAAACTCGAAGCGGTGGTCGTCGATCCGGCTTCCAACTGGCCTCTGTTTGCGGAAAAAGCCCGCGAATTGCTGACCAAGGATAAAGTCGCCGCGATCTTCGGCTGCTGGACTTCGGTGTCGAGAAAATCCGTATTGCCGGTCATAGAAGAGCTTAACGGCCTGCTGTTTTACCCGGTGCAGTATGAAGGCGAAGAATCGTCGAAGAATGTGTTTTATACCGGCGCCGCGCCTAACCAGCAGGCGATTCCGGCGGTCGATTATTTGATGAACGATTTAAAAGTCAAACGTTGGGTACTGGCGGGCACCGACTACGTTTATCCGCGCACCACCAACAAGATCCTTGAAGCCTACCTTGTCTCCAAAGGCGTCGCCAAAAAGGACATCATGATTAATTACACGCCGTTTGGGCATTCCGATTGGCAGGGTATTGTCGCGGACATCAAGAAATTCGGTTCGGCCGGCAAGAAAACGGCGGTTGTTTCAACCATTAACGGCGACGCCAATATCCCGTTCTACAAGGAGCTAGGCAATCAGGGCATTTCCGCAGAACAGATTCCGGTCATCGCCTTTTCGGTCGGCGAGGAAGAGTTGTCGGGTATGGACACCAAGCCGTTGGTGGGGCATCTGGCCGCATGGAACTATTTCATGAGCATCGATACCACTAAAAACGCCGCGTTTATCAGCCAATGGCATGACTTTATCAAAAACCCGAAACGCGTGACCAACGACCCGATGGAAGCGCATTACATCGGTTTCAACATGTGGGTCAAAGCGGTCGAGAAAGCCGGCTCGACCGATCCTGACGCGGTGCAAAAAGCGATTATCGGCGTCGAGTTTCCGAACCTGACCGGCGGCACCTCGAAAATGTTGCCTAACCATCACATCAGCAAACCGGTCTTAATCGGCGAAATCCAGGACGACGGCCAATTGCAGACGGTCTGGCAAACCAACAAGCTGGTCGATGGCGATGCCTGGTCCGACTTCTTGCCGGAAAGCAAACCGATTATCGCCGACTGGACAGCGCCTATCAGTTGCGGCAATTACAACACCAAAACCAAGAAGTGCTCCGGGCAGAATTTTTGATCGGTAATTAAAAAAACATTTGATCCACGAAAAACACAAAAAGCACGAAAACATTTAAAAAACTTACAAAGTTGTAAATCATTGCTCAAAGCGATGAATGGTGTAACACAGCATGCTAATTTATTTCGTGTCTTTCGTGGACAAACTTTGGTTTTTAGGTTTATTTAAAGTATGGAGTATTATGAAACCGAATTCTTTCAGATGGTGTTGCCGGGTAATCTTGGGATTTATCCTGATGTCGCCAACCTTGAGTATCGGTCAGGAAAATGCCGCCGAGGATGCCTTCTCAGCCGCTTTATCGAATCTTAAAGCCGGGTCCATGCAGGAGCGTGGGCAGGCTATCGAACAACTGGCCGCCGTGGAAAAGCCGCAGGCCGTTGCCGTATTGCAAGCGCTGCTCGACGGGCGATTATTCAATCTTAAGGCCGATGGGAAACTGGTCATCGGCGAAGAAGTCGAAACGGACTACAAGCTTACCGACGCCGAAAGCGGAGAAAATCTGGGCATGGTGGAACGCTCCGCCACGCAAAAAATCACCGTTAATAACAGCCTGCGAACTTCATTGAGGAAAATAATCGGCCGTTTGCAGCTGAATGACGACAATGCCGCGATAAGACTCGCCGCCGTCAGCGCAATGGGTCAATCCATTGATGACCAGAGTTTGGCGTTGTTGCGCGGCCAACTTATCATGGAACAGGACGAACGCGTACAAAATGCGATCAAGCTTATTTTAGGCCTGGAACAATTAAACAGCCCCGACAAAAGGGTGCGCTTGGCCGCAATCGATTTATTGAAGGACCAAGCCGGCCGGAATGTGGTTAACCGGCTAAACGGACTGGTCGAAAAAGATAGCGACGGCCATTATCTGGAGGCGGACAGCGATGTGCGCAATCAGGCCGAAGCCGCGTTGTCAAAAATCAATTCACAGCTGCAAGCCTATGCCGCTATCGAAACCCTGTTTTTCGGCTTAAGCCTCGGCGCGGTGCTGGTCTTGGCCGCGATCGGCCTGGCCATTACTTTCGGCGTGATGGGCGTGATCAACATGGCGCATGGCGAGCTGATGATGCTCGGCGCGTATACCACCTACGTCACCCAACAACTGATGCCTAACCATTTGGGGCTGTCGTTGGCGATTGCGGTTCCGGCGGCGTTCATCATTTCGGCGCTGGCCGGGATTATTATCGAGCGCGGCATTATCCGCTTTTTATACGGCCGCCCTCTGGAAACGCTGTTGGCGACTTTCGGCGTCAGCCTGGTTCTGCAACAGGCCGTGCGCTCGATATTTTCGCCGTTAAACCGCAGTGTCGCGACGCCGGAATGGATGAGCGGCACCTTGCAAATCAACGACTTTTTGTCGCTGACCTGGAACCGCCTATACATATTGATTTTCTGCTTGCTGGTGTTCGTGTTGTTGCTGCAAATCCTCAAACGCACCCGCCTGGGCCTGGAAGTGCGCGCCGTAGCCCAAAACCGCAAGATGGCCTTGGCCATGGGCATTCCGACCGGCCGGGTCGATGCCTTGACCTTCGGCTTGGGCTCGGGCATTGCCGGAGTCGCCGGGGTCGCGTTAAGCCAGATCACCAATGTCGGCCCGAACTTGGGACAGGCTTATATCGTCGATTCGTTTATGGTCGTGGTGTTCGGCGGCGTCGGCAATTTATGGGGTACGCTGGTGGCGGGATTTTCGTTGGGTATCGCCAATAAATTGCTTGAACCCTACGCAGGCGCGGTATTGGCGAAAATACTGGTGTTGGTGTTCATCATTTTATTCATTCAAAAACGTCCGCGCGGACTATTTCCGCAACAGGGCCGAGCGGTGGAGGGCTAAGCGATGCTGTTAAAAAACGATAAAGCCGCGCTCTCGGTGCTGGCCGTATTGGCCGCAATCAGCCTGATTGTTCCGGTATGCAATCTGGTGTTTGCACCGGGTTCGCCGCTGTATTTCTCCGCTTACACGGTATCGCTGTTGGGAAAATATTTGACCTTTGCGTTGCTGGGCATGTCGCTGGATCTGGTTTGGGGTTATTGCGGCATTCTGGCTTTGGGTCACGGCGCTTTCTTTGCGTTGGGCGGCTACGCGATGGGCATGTATTTAATGCGCCAGATCGGTAGCCGCGGCGTTTACGGCGATCCGCTGCTGCCCGATTTTATGGTATTTCTTAACTGGAAAGAACTGCCTTGGTACTGGCACGGTTTCGACCAGTTCTGGTTTGCCGCGCTCATGATTTTTCTGGTTCCCGGCGCGCTGGCCTTTTTGTTCGGCTGGCTGGCGTTTCGCTCGCGGGTGACCGGCGTTTATCTGTCGATTATTACCCAGGCTTTAACTTACGCGCTGTTGCTGGCCTTTTTTAGAAACGAGATGGGTTTTGGCGGCAACAACGGCTTGACCGATTTCAAGGAAATTCTCGGTTTTAACAGCCAGTCCGATTCGGTGCGCGCCTGCTTGTTGATGGCTTCAGGCCTGATCCTGATGCTGGCCTTCCTGGTCAGCCGCTGGATCGTCAACAGCAAACTGGGCCGGGTGGTAACGGCGATTCGCGATCAGGAAATGCGGGTGCGTTTTCTCGGTTATCGCGTGGAAATGTTCAAATTATGGATTTTCGTGTTTGCCGCGATGCTGGCCGGGATTGCCGGGGCTTTGTATGTGCCGCAAGTGGGCATTATCAATCCCAGCGAATTTTCGCCGTTGAACTCGCTGGAAATCGTCATCTGGGTCGCTATCGGCGGCCGCGGCACGCTGTACGGCGCAATCGTCGGCGCGGTGCTGGTCAATTACGCCAAGACCCTGTTGACCGGTTGGATGCCGGAAATCTGGCTGTTTTTTCTCGGCGCGACTTTTATTTTGGTGACCGTGCTATTGCCTGACGGCTTGGTCGGGTTCTGGCAACGTCGATTGCAGGAGCAAAAACAATGAACGGCATAGCGCTTAAGCCGGGCCAATTGGATGTCAGTCACGGCCCGATTCTTTATCTTGAAGATGTCAGCGTCAGTTTCGACGGCTTCAAAGCCTTGAATAACCTCTCGCTGTATATCGATGCAGGGGAATTGCGCTGTTTGATCGGCCCGAACGGCGCCGGTAAAACCACGTTGATGGATGTGATTACCGGCAAAACCCGGCCCGATACCGGCTCGGTGTTTTTCGGGCAAACCATCGACCTGCTGCAAATGGACGAACCGGCCATCGCCCAAGCGGGTATTTGCCGTAAATTCCAGAAACCCAGCGTGTTCGAAATGCTCAGCGTATTCGAAAACCTGGAACTGGCTTTAGCGACCGATAAGGGCGCATGGGCGACTTTATTCGCCAAGTTGAACGGAACCCAGCGCGACCGCATCGAGCAAGTCATGGAAACGATAGGATTGGTTGAACTGAGGTCGCAACCGGCGGGCATCCTGTCGCACGGACAGAAACAATGGCTGGAAATCGGCATGTTGCTGATGCAGGAGCCCAAAGTCATGCTGGTCGACGAGCCGATTGCGGGCATGACCCATCAGGAAGTGGAACGCACCGCGGAACTGCTGCTGTCGTTGCAGGGCGAGCGCTCCATCGTTGTGGTCGAGCATGATATGGAATTCGTCCGCTCGATTGCCAAGCATGTGACGGTGTTGCATGAAGGCTCGGTGCTGACCGAAGGCAGCATGGACGAGGTGCAGAACGATCCACGCGTGATACAGGTTTATTTGGGTGACTAATGCTTAAAATTAGCGGATTGAATCAATATTACGGCGGCAGCCATACCTTGTGGGATGTAAATCTGGAGTTGCCGGCCGGTTCCTGCCTGTGTTTAATGGGCCGCAACGGCGTCGGCAAGACCACCCTGCTTAAAAGCATCATGGGACTGATCGCGGTTCGCGACGGCGCTATCGACTATAACGGCGAGGCCTTAACCCTTGCCAAACCGGAACACCGCGCCGAGCTGGGCATCGGTTTTGTGCCGCAGGGCCGGGAGATTTTTCCGTTGCTGACGGTCGAGGAAAACCTGAAAATCGGCCTGCGCGCGGCGCGCAAGCAAGGCATTAAAAAAGTCCCGGAACATATCTATGAGCTTTTTCCGGTACTGAAACAAATGCTCAAACGGCGCGGCGGCGATTTGTCCGGCGGTCAGCAGCAGCAATTGGCTATCGGCCGGGCCTTGGTGCTGAATCCAAAGCTACTGATCCTGGACGAGCCGACCGAAGGCATACAGCCGAATATCGTCAGCGAAATCGGCGATGTGATTATTCGTTTGAACCGTGCCAAAGGCATAACGACGCCCTTACTGAAACAAGGCGACGAAGCGAAAGACGAGGTGCGCGAAGGCATTATCAAGATCAAAAACGAATTGGGCGTGACCGTGTTGCTGGTCGAACAAAAACTGCCGTTTGCGCGGAAAGTCGCGGACCGGTTTTATATCATGGATAGAGGCCGCGGCGTGGCTGCCGGGGCGATGAATGAATTGAGCGATGAGATGGTTAAGCGGTATTTGACGGTTTGATGGTTATGAAATGTAAAGGCATGATAGGATGAATTGAGGGAAATTATTCATCGATTGATGACTTTCCTTTTTCCTCGTTCCCACGTGCTACGTGGGAATGCGGTCAAGGCGCGCTGCGCCGCGGATCATGATCAACATTTTGCGTATACGGGACGCAGCGCGTCCGGCACTGCATTCCCACGCGGCGCGTGGGAACGAGAAACAGGAGATTAAAGATGCTTGGCACAGACATTTCCCCGGTTGAGGTTTCCGGCGTTACAAAACACGGTTTCTGGATACTGCTTGATGAAAAGGAGGAACTATTCGTTTCATTTTTGGAGTTTCCGTGGTTTCGTAAAGCGCCGGTAACAGAACTTTTCCATGTTGACCGTCCCCAACCACACCATCTTTATTGGCCGGAATTGGATATTGATTTGCATGTCGATTCAATTCGTCACCCGGAGACTTTTCCTTTAGTTTCACAGCCTACAGCGTAGGGTACGCTGTGCGTCTCTTTTTATTAATGCCGCCGTACAAACTGAAAAAACACTGTGAACGCAAATTTATCAATAAAAGGCTGGCAAGCAAAACTGGAACTCGGCTTTGAACAAAAGCACGGCAAAACGCTATTGGCGCACCGTCGTCATCAAGGCCCGCTAACCGTACAACGGCCTTTTTACCCGGAAGGCGGCGTCTGCCATGTGTACATCCTGCATCCGCCGGGCGGTATTGTCGGCGGCGACCGGTTGGACCTTTGCATCAATGCCGAACAACACAGTCATGCCTTGATTACCACGCCGGCGGCTGGAAAGTTTTATCGCAGCGGTGGCGAGTTGGCCGTCCAGACCGTATCGATCAAAGTGGAGAAAGACGCGGCGCTGGAATGGCTGCCGCAGGAGACTATTATTTATCAAGGCGCGCAGTTAAGATCGGCTGTTAACGTCGAATTGGCCCAAGGTGCTCGCTTTATCGGCTGGGAAATTCTGTCTTTAGGAAGGCCTGCCTGCGGCGAGAGTTTCGATGTCGGTTTGGCGGATATGAGCTGGCAGGTTTACGGCCAAGGTCGGCCTTTATTTTTGGAACGCCTGCATCTGGATGCCAAAGCTTTTGCGGCCCGTTGGGGATTGCAGGGCTTGTCGGCTTGCGGAACCTTGTTTGCCGGCCCTGCCGGAGCTGAAAGTCTGGCCGCAGTCCAGCAATTAATCGGCGAGAGCAAAGGCCGCGGCGTGACGCTTATTGATGAACTGTTGGTCTGTAGGGCTGTTGATGACAGAAGCGACCGGCTGCGCGGTTTTTTCGAGCAGGTTTGGGCGATTGTGCGGCCGGACTCGGTACAACGCAAAGCTTGTGCTCCGCGAATTTGGGCGACTTGAGTTTTATTCACCACGAAGACACGAAGGACACGAAGAAAAATTTAATATGCTGGTTCCCAAGCTCAAGCTTGGGAACCCATATAGCGAAGCTTTAGCTTCGCGAGACAGAAAGCTAGAGCTTACTGAATTTCCAAGCTTGAGCTTGGGAACTAGCAAAAACTTCGTGTTCTTCGTGCCTTCGTGGTGAATAAATCGGATACAGGAAAACATCTGAATAAAATTGGACTAAAACAATGCAATTAACACCCCGCGAAAAAGACAAACTGCTGATATTTACCGCTGGCCTGCTGGCCGAACGCCGCAAAGCCAGGGGCCTGAAGCTCAACTATCCGGAAGCCGTGGCTTTTATCAGCGCCGCGATTATGGAAGGCGCTCGCGACGGTCGCACGGTCGCCGAATTGATGGAATTAGGCCGCACCCTGCTGTACCGCGACGATGTAATGGACGGCGTCGCCGAAATGCTGCCCGACGTGCAGGTTGAAGCGACCTTTCCGGACGGCACCAAGCTGGTCACGGTCCATAACCCGATCGAATACAAATAGGGCGTGCCGTGCGCGCCGATAAGCAGCGGAACGGGCGCGCACGGTACGCCCTACGCCAAATAAGTAATCGTTCAAAAGTCTTTTAACATTTTTTACTCACCACGAAGAGCACGAAGGACACGAAGTTAACTATTTTTCTTCGTGTTCTTCGTGGTAAATAAGGAGACAAATGTTTTTTTTCATTTTGTTAAAAAACTTTTGGCTACCTACGTATATGCATTAGGAGTAGTCATGATACCCGGAGAAATCATCCCCGCCGATGGCGACATCGAACTGAACGCAGGCCGCGCGACGATTAGCGTGGTGGTTGCGAACAGCGGCGACCGGCCGATTCAAGTCGGCTCGCATTATCATTTTTTTGAAACCAATCCGGCTTTGCAGTTTGACCGTGCGGCGACGCGCGGATTCAGGCCGGATATTCCGGCCGGTACCGCGGTGCGTTTTGAGCCCGGCCAGCAACGCGAAATACAGTTGGTGGCCTTTGCCGGATTGCGCAGGATTTACGGCTTTCGTCAGGACGTGATGGGCGCATTGGAGGACAATTTATGAGCAGGATCAGCAGGCAAGCTTATGCCGATATGTTCGGGCCGACCACCGGCGACCGGGTGCGTTTGGGCGACAGCGGCTTGTTTTTAGAAGTCGAAGCCGACCGCACGGTGTACGGCGACGAGGTCAAATTCGGCGGCGGCAAAGTCATTCGCGACGGCATGGGCCAAAGCCAGGTCGATTCCACCGTGGCGATGGATTTGGTGATAACCAACGCGCTGATCGTCGACCACTGGGGCATTATCAAAGCCGATGTCGGCATCAAGAACGGCCGCATTGCCGCCATCGGCAAGGCCGGAAATCCCGATACGCAACAGGGCGTCGATATTGTCATCGGCCCCGGCACCGAAATAATCGCCGGGGAAGGACAAATCCTGACCGCCGGCGGCATCGACGCGCATATCCATTTCATCTGCCCGCAGCAAATCGATGAAGCGCTGATGTCCGGCGTGACCACGATGATCGGCGGCGGCACCGGCCCCGCGACCGGCACCAATGCGACAACCTGCACGCCGGGGCCGTGGAATATTCACAGCATGCTGCAATCGCTGGACGGGTTTCCGATGAACTTCGGCTTGCTCGGTAAAGGCAATGCGAGTCTTCCGGTTGCGTTGGAAGAACAGGTCCGGGCCGGTGCGATGGGCTTGAAGCTGCATGAAGACTGGGGCACGACACCGGCGGCTATCGATTGCTGTCTTTCGGTGGCCGACCGCTTCGATGTGCAGGTCGCGATTCATACCGACACCTTGAACGAATCCGGTTTTGTCGAAGACACCTTTGCCGCGTTCAAAGGCCGCACTATCCATACCTACCATACCGAAGGCGCAGGCGGCGGCCATGCCCCGGATATTATCAGGGCTTGCGGCGAGGCTAACGTGCTGCCGTCTTCGACCAATCCGACCCGGCCATACACGATCAATACCGTCGACGAGCATCTGGACATGCTGATGGTATGCCATCACCTTGACCCAAGCATTGCCGAAGACGTGGCGTTTGCCGAATCGCGGATTCGCCGAGAAACCATCGCGGCCGAGGATATTCTGCATGACTTGGGCGCGTTTTCGATGATTTCCTCGGATTCCCAGGCGATGGGCCGGGTCGGCGAAGTGATTATCCGCACCTGGCAGACCGCGCATAAAATGAAGGCGCAGCGCGGCAGCCTGGCGGAAGATTCGCCGCTTAACGATAATTTCCGCATCAAGCGTTATATCGCCAAGTACACGATTAATCCGGCCATCAGCCACGGCATCGCGCACGAAGTCGGCTCTGTCGAAGTCGGTAAACTGGCGGATTTGGTGTTGTGGAACCCGGCTTTTTTCGCGGTCAAACCCAGCCTGATTCTTAAAGGCGGATTTATTGCCGCCGCGCCGATGGGCGACCCGAATGCCTCGATTCCGACGCCGCAACCGGTGCATTACCGGCCGATGTTCGGGTCGTTCGGAAGGACCGCATCGGCGACTTCGATGTTCTTTTTGCCTAAAATCGCGGTCGAGTCCGATATTCCAAGAACTTTAGGACTTAACAAAAGGATAGGCGTAGTCGCAGGCACCCGAACCATCGGCAAAAAAGATTTGATCCATAACCACTACCAACCGCATATCGAAGTCGATCCGCAAACTTATTCGGTCAGGGCCGACGGCTTGCTGCTGACTTGCGAACCGGCCGATGTGCTGCCCTTTGCCCAACGTTATTTTTTGTTTTGATTATGCTGAAATTGACTGAACTGGCTCCATTGGAGACCGCCCCGGACGATGTGATCACGTTGCCGTATGAATCGCGCCAGAAAAGCCGCCTGCTGCTTAAAACCGACAGCGGCGCCAAAATTGGGCTGTTTTTGCCGCGCGGCCAAGTGTTGCGCAAAGGCTCGGTGCTGACCGGCCCCGACCGTTACCGGGTGCTGGTCGATGCGGCGCCGGAGCCGCTATCGGTGGTGCGCACCGATGACGCGCTACACTTCGCCAAGGCTTGTTATCACTTGGGCAACCGCCATGTCGCGTTGCAGATTCTGCCGGGCGAGCTTCGCTTCCTGACCGATCACGTGCTGGATCATATGCTGGAAGGGCTGGGCTTGACGGTCAGCCATGAAGTGTTGCCTTTCGAACCGGAGCAGGGCGCGTACCACGGCCATGGTCACTGATCTGGCCTTATTGCGTTTGCTGCAACTGGTCAGCCCCGGCTTGCCGATAGGCATGTTCTGTTATTCCCAGGGCTTGGAACGCGCGGTTGACGATGGCTGGATAAGCAATGCAAGCGATACCGGCGAATGGCTTAACGGCTTGATGGCGATTTGTTTGGCGCGTGTCGATCTGCCGATATTGGCGCGGCTTTACGACGCCTGGGAATGCGGCGATGTTGAACGGGTTGAATATTGGAGCGGAACCCTGATTGCCTGCCGGGAGACTTCCGAATTAAGGGCCGAAGACCGGCACACCGGCCAAGCCTTGGCGCGGCTGCTGGATTCATTGGTGATTGACGGTATGCAGCCCTGGATACGCAAACCCGAAACCACGCTGGCTACGGTATTCGCTTTTGCCGCTGTGAACTGGGGCGTTCCCAAACGCGAAACAGTCATCGGTTATTTGTGGAGCTGGTTGGAGAACCAGGTGTTATGCGCGGTCAAGCTGGTGCCGTTGGGACAAGTCGCCGGGCAACGGTTGTTGACCGATTTGGCCGGTAAAATTCCGGCTTTAGCTGACGAGGCGCTCAGCATTGCCGATCATGACATCGGCGGTAGCGCGTTTGGCTTGGCTTTAGCCAGCAGCCGGCATGAAATGCAGTATTCCAGATTATTTCGTTCCTGAGGGATTATATGAGTGCTAAACAAATATTAAGAGTAGGTATCGGCGGCCCGGTTGGTTCCGGTAAAACGGCTTTGGTCGATGCGTTGTGCAAGCAAATGCGCGACAATTTTGAAATCGGCGTGGTGACCAATGACATTTATACCAAGGAAGACCAGCAGTTTTTGATCCGCAGCCAGGCGCTGCCGGAAGAACGCATCTTGGGTGTGGAGACCGGCGGCTGCCCGCATACCGCTATCCGGGAGGATGCGTCGATGAATCTGGCGGCGGTCGATGAATTAAGCATGAAGTTTGAAAATCTCGACTTTATCATGGTCGAAAGCGGCGGCGATAATCTCAGTGCGACCTTCAGCCCTGAACTGGCCGATCTGACGATTTACGTGATCGATGTGTCGGCAGGCGACAAGATACCGCGCAAAGGCGGCCCCGGAATTACCCGTTCGGACTTGCTGGTTATCAACAAGATCGATCTGGCGCCTTATGTCGGTGCGTCTCTGGAGGTTATGGACCGCGATGCGCGCAAGATGCGCGGAGAACGGCCGTTTGTATTTACCAATTTGAAGAGCCGGGAAGGCCTTAAAGCGGTTGAAGATTTTATTATTCAGGCGGGAATGCTGGATTAAGTAGGTAGCCAAAAGTTTTTTAACAAAATGAAAAAACCACTTGTCTCCTTATTTACCACGAAGATCACGAAGAAAAATAGTTAACTTCGTGTCCTTCGTGGTGAGTAAAAAATGTTTAAAAGACTTTTGAACGGTTACTTAAGCGCGCCGAACATATTTCGCACCGCTAAAATCGTCCGTTCCTTCGTACAGTTTACCTTTATCCTAAAAACCGCAGTTTATCCACGAAAAGTACGAAAGACACGAAACAAAACGAAACGCTATAGTTATTTAGTAGCTCACCCTTTGGGTGACGAGCCGCGACTTGATAACTCTTTGAAATTTTGGTGTTTTTCGTGGACGAAATGATTTTTCTAGGTTTATGAATTCAGCTGAGGCGTTGAAACTTTAATGTCATCTTATTGTCTTGTAACTGTCACATAAATTTAATTGGAATATTGCATAATCAGTGGAACTTAACAAAATGAAAAGGCAATTTGATGATTATCAATTGGGTGGCGGCCAAGGCGCAGCAGTTTTTACCCGTACACGATACCGGACTCGACGAACTTAGCGCCAACTTTGATTTTGCTCTGAGCGCTGAAATTATGGAGCTGTTGTATCTGTATGGGCAAAGTGACGACGGCATGGCCGCGGGAGCGGTTGCCGACGATTGCATGAATGCAGAAAGTGGAATCGCGTCTGGAACGTCAACCGAGAGCGGCGAAGGAACCGTTGCCGGGGCGCGTCAACAGGTTGAAGCGGCCGAGGCGGCCGTTATATCAAGATTTGCATTGGACGAGCATGAGCTGGCGTTAGCCTGATGTAAGACCGATTAAACCGGGATCAGTTTGTACTCCCGCATCCTTGCAGGAGTCATCCGACCTACACAATTATTTCACAATTAAGCTGTTATTAACCGACTTAACGCCTTTAACCGTTCTTGCAAGTTCCACCGCTCTGGCGGCGGCGGCAGCGGAATCAACAAACCCACTCAGCTGCACAACGCCTTTGAAAGTTTCAACGTTGATTTGCAGTAGTTTAAGCCTGGAATCGCCCAATATTGACGTGTTAACCTTGGTAGTCAGCACCGCGTCATCTATATATTCCCCGGTACTTTCATGTTTAGCCCCTCCGGCGCAACCGGCAATCAACATGACCAATAAAAGACCTATTATCAACTTGCATTTACTCATAATGTTTAACCTTAATATAGTTTGATCGGATGTCAGTTTAAAAAACGGTTATTTCCGGTGTTAAGATACCAGAACGGCCCATGCTGAAAATAACGCCACGTCTAAATAATACAATAATATCGGATAGATGTATTCCACGCTTAATGAGGATGATTGTGAGATTTTGCCGGAGCGAACAGCAATTTGAATGTAGCCCGGTTTTCCTCCTGCTTAAAATCTTCAAACCTCGACGCGAAGTCTTGGCGGGCCCTGTCTCTATGGCTATCAAGATCCTGAATTAACACGCCCATGGCTAAAAAAGTATTGGCGGGGAGGTTAAGCGCCATCATTTCTTCGCTGAACAGTTTTAGATTATGTTCCTGAACGGCGTAGTCCTGAAAGTCGCCCAAAACCTCCTGAAGTCCTTTCAGGTGCTTAATCAGGTGTTTTATTTGCTGCTCGGGATAAAGGCTTTGGAAAAACTCTATCAAATAGCGCAGCTTTTTACAGGATTTTCTTAAATCATGTAGGGCTTCGGCGGGTGACGAGCCGGTAATCGCATCGCCTTCCTGCAACACGCGGCTGAAAACTTTCCATATTCTCCGGTCGGCGAGTTCTTTAATGCTCAGCTTGGCATTTTGCTCAAGCATTTTTTTGTACGAGGGCTCTTTAAGATACTGCTCCCACTCGGATAAGGTGGACAGGTACTTGTCCGATTGCAGTTTTTTTGCCAGCTCTTTCTGGGTTTTCTGCTGTTTGGCGAGTAGAAAATCGTATAAAGGATTGAGGTCTTCCCTGATAGAAATAGGCAGGCTGCTTTTATAACGGTCAAAATTCAGCAGATAAACATCCAAATCTCTTGCCGGTCCGGTGATCTGGCCCAGCCAGGAGAAAAAATCAACATAATAGGCGTTAATGTTGTCGGGCAATATGCCTTTGATCTGGCTGAGTCCGGCGCGGGTTCTTCTGACCGCAACCCTAAAGTCGTGCAAGAATTCGCTGTCGGTATCGGCAATCGTGCCCTGCTCGTTGGCTTTAATGGCTTTTAGCAGGTGGCTGTAGATATATTTTGCGGCAATATCGGCGCGCATGTCCGGGTCCAGGTTGATATTCAATTTTGATGAATAATCTTTAGGTTTGCGCCCCTGGAATTGCAAGGCTTTTAGCAGGACGGGTTCTTCGGTGGCGGTTAATCCCAGTGTGCCGGTCAATAGCCCGGTGATGTGTTCGGCCGCCTTGTCGTAGCCTTTTACCGGTTGCAGCAGGGCGCGGTTATTGAAATGGCCGTATTCTTCGACTATCAGCCGGAGTATGGTTTTTTCATCTTCATTAATGATGTTGAGATGATAAATTTCATAGTCCAGTGTGCAAACGGCTAATAATGCGCGCATTTCCAGTAACGGCTCCAGGGTGTCGCGGATTGTTCCCGGTTCGAATTCTTTGCCGAATAAAGGGACTTTCTTAAGCGGCGAGGTAGCGATAAGCCGAGCATTTTTAATCGATCTTAGTGTTAAGGATGAGGCGGTTTTTGTCCGATTAAACTCGCAAGTGATGTCGTTTGAATATAAACGCCAGTCAAAGCTGTCATAGTAGGTTTTGCTGGAAGTCTGCGTTGACGCGAGTTGGGTTCCTGCCTCATGACTTAATTTAGCGATAAATTGTTCGGCGGTTAAATTGACGGGAAATTCAAATTGTAAGGACATATTTGCCACGGAGCGGGTGCAGGAGTAGTCTGACATGTGAACTCTCAATCATAACTGCGTAGTATTAATATTTAATGACAGTTTTGAATATCAATTGGCCGGCACCCGAAAGGCGCTTATTAGAGGCGGTTTTAAGCGGCGCTTAAGAGAGTCAACTGAGATGTTGCGCTCCCTGAATCGATACGATGGATAATGAAAAAGATTATACTGTAATATTGTTGTCATATACTATTTACATAATAGCGCCACTTTAAATTATTTTGAGAGTTGATTATGAAAGTATCTTTTAAAGCCAAAGCGTTGGTTGCTGCAATGGGTTTTGGTGTTGCTACATTGTTTAGTGGTGTGGCGGGCGCCGTGCAAACGGTTGATGCAGCGGTTCCCGAGTATCAAAAAGCCAGCGGTATTTCCGGCAACCTGTCCAGCGTCGGTTCCGATACGCTGGCCAACTTGATGACGCTTTGGGCTGAAGAATTCAACCGCGTTTATCCTAACGTAAATATTCAAATTCAGGCTGCGGGTTCTTCTACTGCGCCTCCGGCGTTGACTGAAGGCACCTCAAATCTTGGTCCTATGAGCCGCGAGATGAAGGATGACGAACTCGAAGCTTTCGAAGAAAAATACGGCTACAAGCCTACCGCTATTCCGGTAGCTGTTGATGCGCTGGCGGTTCTTGTCAACAAGGACAACCCGGTCAAGGGTCTGACCATGGAACAAGTCGATGCGATCTTCTCTTCCACCAATAAATGCGGCGGCGAAAAAAGCATTGAATCATGGGGCGATGCAGGTGTTGCGGCTTGGGGATCAAAGAGCATCCAGTTATACGGCCGTAACTCGGTTTCAGGCACTTACGGTTACTTTAAAGAACACGCTTTATGCAAAGGCGACTTTAAAAACAATGTAAACGAGCAGCCCGGTTCTGCATCGGTTGTGCAGTCGGTCACTTCATCGGTTAACGGTATCGGCTACTCCGGTATGGGATATTCCACATCAGGCGTTAGAATGGTGCCTCTGGCAAAGAAGGGCAGCAAGACTTTTGTCGATGCAACGCCTGAAAATGCAATTGCCGGCACTTATCCGTTGACACGCTACTTGTATATTTATGTCAACAAGAAGCCGAACCAACCGCTGGCGCCGTTAGACAATGAATTTATCAGAATGGTATTGTCAAAAACAGGTCAGCAAGTGGTCATAAAAGACGGTTATATTCCCCTGCCGGCGAAAGTTGTCGACAAGGTACTGGCTACGCTTAAATAAGATTAAGGATTGGATGTAGTGTTGCGCAAGGACGCATAGACAGGGATGTCGGTCTGAATGTGTTGTTATCTTCCCCCTCAGAAAGAAAAACAACGGACAAAAATGCGGTCCAGATTTGCTTTGTGAGTCTTGACCGTTTTTTTTTGTTATATCATTGTCACATTTAATTTCTAGTCTCTTTAGCATGTCAGAAATAACCCCCCCTACAAAACAACCTCCTTCCATAAAAATCAGTTCCGGTGAGCTTTATCAACGTTGGCGACTCGTTAAAGATGCCTTGGCCCGCTATGGCGTCGTGGTCGGCGGGTTGGGTGTAATCGTCGCTATCGTACTGATTTTCTTTTATTTGCTGTATGTGGTCTACCCCTTGTTTATTTCGGCGACCGCGCAACCGGTCAGCGAATACGCAGTGCCGGAGCAGGCTTTAGGCAACACCTTGCTGCTGGAAATGGAAGAGCAAAACGAGGTGGGAGCCCGTTTTACCGATAGCGGGCACGTGGTGTTTTTTGAGGTGGCCAGCGGTAAAACGTTGTTAACGCAGGCGGTGGCAATCCCCGAGGGGGCGCATATCACCAGCTTTGCCCAAGGCAGCCCTATCAATGAGGGTGCGGTCATTTACGGTTTATCCGACGGTAGGGCGGTTGTCGTTAAGCATCAATATAAAGTTACTTACCCTGACAACGTGCGGGTTATTACTCCGTCGCTTAAATATCCGCTGGGCGAACAGCCTTTGGTGATGGACGAGTCCGGTGCGGCCTTGGAGAAAATAGCGGTTAAGGCGGGCAATGATGCAACAACGATCGTCGTAAAAACAGCCGATACGCCGCAGGGCGCCGGTAAAATCCGCCTGGTCAATTTCCAAAAAGAACAATCGCTGTTTGCCGAGGAAGCGGCATTGACACGGACGGATTCAATTTTTGAACAGCCGGCGGCGAATATTGCCGATATTTTAATCGACAAGGAGGAATCCAACCTGTATCTGATCAGCAACGACGGGCAGATGGGCTTTTTCGACATCAGTGACAAAAACAGCCCGGCTATCAGGCAGCAACAGAATGTGGTAAGCGCCGGACAAAAAATCACCAGCGTGGCTTTTTTAAACGGCGATCTTTCGCTGATGATAGGCGATTCCAGCGGCTTGGTGTCGCAATGGAGTATGGTTAAAGACAAGTTGAACCGGCCGGCAATGCAAAAAATCAGGTCATTTAAAGTGTCCGATAAGGCGGTTGTTGCAATTAATGCCGAACAACGCCGGAAAGGCTTTATGACGACAGATGCCGACGGGATCGTGGGCATTTATCATTCAACCGCCGAACGGGAAATGGTTAAGGAACGCATAAGCGGCGCCTTGCCGACGGCGGCGGTGTTGTCGCCGCGAGCCAATGCGATGTTGGTGCAGTCGGCGGACGGCAAAATGCACTTCTGGCATATCGATAATGAACATCCCGAGGTTTCGATTAGATCGCTTTGGCAGCAAGTCTGGTATGAAAGCTATCCCAAACCCGATTACATCTGGCAATCTTCTTCGGCAAATAATGATTTTGAACCCAAATACAGCTTAACGCCATTGGTTTTCGGCACCCTGAAGGCGGCGTTTTATGCGATGTTGGTCGCCATACCGCTGGCGCTGATGGGGGCGATTTACACCGCTTATTTTATGGCGCCGAAGATGCGCCAATACGTGAAACCCTCGATTGAAATCATGGGCGCGCTGCCGACGGTTATTTTGGGCTTTCTCGCCGGCCTTTGGTTGGCGCCGTTTATGGAAGAACACCTGTCCGGGCTGTTCGCTATGTTGATGATTATTCCTGTAGGCGTCATGCTGTTTGCTTTTGCCTGGCAGTTTATACCCAAGCCCATTGCCCACAGACTTTCGGAAGGTTGGGACGCTGCGTTATTGGTTCCGGTTATTTTGCTGAGCGGCTGGTTTGCCTTTAAGGTCAGCGTACCGTTGGAAACGTTTTTGTTTCACGGCACCTTGCGCGACTGGTTTAAGGCTGAATTCGGCATCGGTTACGACCAGCGCAATGCGTTGGTCGTCGGTGTAGCGATGGGCTTTGCGGTTATCCCGACCATTTTTTCGATTGCCGAAGACGCCATTTTCAGCGTCCCGAAGCATTTGACTGTCGGATCTCTGGCGCTGGGCGCTACGCCTTGGCAAACCATGATCAGGGTGGTGCTGTTAACCGCGAGTCCGGGGATTTTTTCCGCCATTATGATCGGTTTCGGCCGGGCCGTCGGGGAAACCATGATTGTGTTAATGGCGACCGGAAATACACCGGTAATGGATTTGAGCGTTTTTCAGGGTATGCGTACCCTGGCGGCGAATATCGCTGTGGAAATGCCGGAATCGGAAGTAGGCAGTACGCATTACCGGGTCTTGTTTTTAGCGGCCCTGGTGCTGTTTATGTTTACCTTTGTTTTTAATACGCTGGCCGAAGTTATTCGTCAGCGCTTACGGGAAAAATACAGTTCATTATGATCAGGATTAAAGCATGGTTTAAAAGCGGCGCCCCCTGGGTATGGCTCAATGCGGCGGCGGTCAGTACCTGTCTTATTATGGTGGTCGGCGTGCTGGGCTTGATTGTCGTTCGCGGAGCGGGCCATTTCTGGCCCGCTCCAGTCGTACAATTCAGCTATCAGGAACCGGACGGACAAACCCGGACGATTATCGGCGAGCATGTCGATACCAGTATCACGCCGGCGGCGATGGCCAAGTCCAGTGGTCACATCATGGCCGATGACGAAGATACCCTGGTGCAATACTTGGTTAAAACCGGTAATCGCGATATTACAGGCACCGATTTCCGTTGGATACTGGAGCGCAATATTAAGCAGCAACAGTCTCCCGCCGAGTTGATGGTGGTGGAACGCCGCGAGTGGGGCAATTTTTACGGTCAGCTGGTTGCGGTCAAGGAAAGCGGCAAGGTTATCGCGGAAGGCGAGCAGGCCGGGCCTGTCGCTCAGACCCGGATAAATGAGGCTTTAGCGGTTTTTGACGAAATAGCTCATCTGGAAAAAAAAGAAGTCGGCGGGATCAATTACAAGCTGGATCAGTTAAGGCTCGAGCAGAAAGGATTGCAACTGAAAAACCGCTGGGATGCGGCGGCCGAGCAACGGATAAGCGTCGAGAAGGCGGAGCTTGAAATTGAATATAAAAAATATCAAGCCCAGTTACTCGAGCTGTACAAGCAGATAAGAAGGGACAGCTTGGTCGCAAAAACCGAAAGCGGCCAGGAAGTTGAAGTTCCGTTGGCTAAAGTCGTCAGGGTTTACTGGCCAAACACAATGAGTATGTTCGACAAAATCGGCCATTACGGCGTTAAAGTGGTCGAATTTTTAACGGATGATCCGCGTGAAGCCAATACGGAAGGCGGGATTTTTCCTGCCATTTTCGGTACGGTGATGATGGTGCTGATGATGTCGGTTATCGTGACGCCGTTTGGCGTCATTGCGGCGGTGTATTTGCGCGAATATGCCAAGCAGGGTTTTATCACCCGCTTGATCAGGATTGCGGTCAACAATCTGGCGGGTGTGCCTTCCATCGTTTACGGCGTATTCGGTTTGGGTTTTTTCGTCTATATTCTGGGCGGCAACATCGATCAATTGTTTTACCCGGAAGCCGCGCCTGCGCCGGTTTACGGTACGCCGGGGTTATTGTGGGCATCGATCACGCTGGCTTTGCTGACTTTGCCGGTCGTTATTGTCTCGACCGAAGAAGGTTTGGCGCGTATTCCCAGGTCTATACGCGAAGGCAGTCTGGCCCTGGGCGCGACTAAACTGGAAACTTTATGGCTGACGGTATTGCCGATGGCAAGCCCTGCGATGATGACCGGATTGATTCTGGCGGTGGCGCGGGCGGCCGGCGAAGTGGCGCCGTTAATGCTGGTTGGCGTGGTCAAGCTGGCGCCGACGTTGCCGTTGGACGGCAATTATCCCTTCTTGCATTTGGACAGAAAATTTATGCACTTAGGATTTCATATCTATGATGTCGGCTTTCAAAGCCCCAATGTCGAGGCGGCAAGACCGTTGGTTTATGCGACATCATTATTGTTGGTACTGGTCATTGTTGGGCTGAATTTATCAGCTATCTTAATCAGGAATCATCTGCGAGAAAAATACCGGGCACTGGAAGGTTAAAAAATGACAGCACAACACGCACGTACACATAGTATTGATGTAAGTTCAATTTTACGCGATCAGAAAAAAACTGATGAGCCGAACGAGCCCTGCATCAAGGTAGAGAATTTAAATCTTTTCTACGCTCAAAAACAGGCGTTGCATGACGTCAGCATGGAAATGCACAAGAAAAAGGTGACCGCCTATATCGGGCCCAGCGGGTGCGGCAAATCCACATTGCTGCGCTGCATCAACCGGATGAACGATCTGGTTGATAACGTTACCATCGAAGGCAAGATTCTGCTGGATAATGAAAACATCTACGACAAGACCGTCAATGTGGCCGCGTTACGCAGACGCGTCGGCATGGTATTTCAAAAGCCCAATCCATTCCCCAAGTCCATTTTCGAAAATGTCACTTACGGCCTTAGGATTCAGGGCATCAACGACAAGCGGATATTGGAAGAAACGGTCGAAAGCGCCTTGCGCGGCGCCGCACTATGGGATGAAGTCAAAGACCGATTGAACGATAACGCGTTGGGTTTGTCAGGCGGGCAGCAGCAGCGTCTGGTGATCGCCAGGGCGATTGCGATAGAGCCTGAAGTGCTGTTGCTGGATGAGCCTGCATCGGCGCTGGATCCTATTTCAACCTTAAAAATTGAAGAGCTGATCAACGAGCTTAAAGAAAAATACACTATAGTTATTGTGACGCACAATATGCAGCAGGCCGCACGGGTTTCCGACTACACGGCGTTTATGTTTATGGGCGAATTGATTGAGATGGGGACGACCAGCGAGTTGTTTACCAACCCTAGAAAACAACAGACCGAAGATTACATTACCGGTCGGTACGGCTAACCAGGAGCAAGTAATGGACAACAGCAAAATAGGGCAGCATATATCAGGTCAGTTTAATAAAGAACTGGAAGATGTGCGCAACAAAGTTTTAACGATGGGCGGGTTGGTTGAGCAGCAAATAGAGCTGGCTGTAACCGCGTTCACGACGGGTGACGTGGAGATGGCCGAGCTGGTTATCAAGCAGGACAATCAGGTTGATGCGCTGGAAATGGCGATTGATCAGGAATGTATGCAGATTTTAGCGTTGAGACAGCCTGCGGCGTTCGATTTAAGATTGTTGATCGCCGTCATCAAGGTGATTAACGAGCTGGAACGCGTCGGCGACATGGCTGAGCGCATTGCCGAAATGGCGATACAATTATCGAATGCCGACAGCAACAAGCACGACCAATATTATGAGTTGGAGCACATGGCTGAATTGGTTCAGGAAATGCTGCACGGGGCTCTGGATGTATTTGCCAGGATGAATATAGAGGATGTAACGGCGATTACCGGACTGGACGAAAATGTTGACCGCGAATACGGCAGTATTATCCGGCAGTTGATCACGAAAATGATGGAAGATCCGAGAAACATCACCCGGATGCTGAATGTGCTCTGGGTGGCCCGTTCACTGGAAAGAATCGGCGATCATGCCTGCAATGTTTGCGAACATCTGATTTACATGGTGAAAGGCGAAGATGTCCGGCATTTGACCCAGGAAGAGCTGGAAAGAAAAATGAAAGAGTAGGAAAGTGAAGGGTCGTTTCATATATTGTAACGGCCGGAGTCTGAGTTCGCCGTCATTATTCCCATTCGTGTTCTGAAAAGCGGATATTCCGAGAGCTATCAGGTATTATTTGAACTGATCAGGGTAATTATTGCTGTTTCAGTATCACTTTTTGGAGAATTGGATAGGGCTATGCGACAAACAATCAAGGCAAAACATGAGCTTCGCTTGTATGAGCTGAAAAAAGCGGTCAACGAATTTCTTGAGTTCACCGATCATTTAACCCTGCTTCAGGGGGTTAATGAGAAAGCGCAGGAGATGGTTCAGGCGGTTGAAGCCTTGCAACAGTTATTGCAGCAAGGTTTGGTTGCAAATAAATTGGTTAAGGCGGTGAATGTTTCCGATGCTGCGGCGCTGCTTGATGAGATAGTCGATGCCGATGCGGTTAGCGAATTGGAGGCTTATGTGTTGTCGGCGGCGGAAGGCGTTGAAAACCCCGAGGTGATGCAGTTTTTAACCGAAATAATGGATAAGGTTGAACGTAAATATAACCTGCTGCTTGAAAAAGCGCATGCTTACAACGCGCTTTTAAAAGATAAGTCTGCGTAGTTTTGTTCCGCCGACAGCTGGGGCTTGCCCGGTTTAATAATTTCGTTGGACGGAAAATTTTGCCAATAAAGTCAATGCTTCTTTGTAAGCGGAGTCAGGCAGGACGCTTAATGCCGCTATCGCTTTTTGCGCTTCTTCGTCCGCGCGCTGTTCTGTGTAATCAATGGCTTTAGTGCGTTGCACCACGGTGAAAACCTCGTTAAACGCGTCGCGGTTGCCATTTTTGATTGCGTCAATAATGATTTTGGCTTCGTTTTCGTCGCCGTTTTGAATGGCGTAAATCAGTGGTAAGGTCGGTTTACCTTCGGCAAGGTCGTCGCCGAGATTTTTGCCCAGCTCATCTTTGCTGGCTTTGTAATCGAGTGCATCGTCAATTAGTTGAAAAGCAATGCCTAGATGTTGTCCGTATTGAGCCAGACCTTGTTCTGTTTCAGCTGATGCCCCGGAGAGAACGGCGGCTAATCTGGTTGCGGCGCTGAATAAAATGGCGGTTTTCCGGGCAATAACTTCGAGGTATTTTTCTTCCGTGGTCTCGGGATTATTACAGTTTAAAAGTTGCAGAACCTCGCCTTCGGCGATGGCTGTGGTGGTTTTTGACAGGATTTCCATTACCTGCATATTGCCGGTACGCACCATCATTTCAAACGCGCTGGAGTAAAGGTAGTCGCCTACCAATATGCTGGCGGCGTTACCCCAGACGGCATTGGCGGATTCTTTACCTCGCCTGAGGTCGGAGTCGTCAACAACGTCGTCATGCAGCAGTGTGGCGGTGTGGATAAACTCAATGACAGCAGCCATAAGCAGGTGCTTATCGTTGGTGCCCCCCAGTGCCTTGGCTGCCAGTAACAATAGCATCGGGCGTAATCTTTTGCCGCCGCTGCCGACTATATAGTGGCCTACCTGGTTAATAAGGATAACGTCGGAACTTAACTCGTTAATAATGAGCTGATCGACGGCTTTTGCCTCAACCGTAGTTAATTGCTTAATTGAATCGAAATCAATGGGAGCAGGAGCGTTAGCGGGGGATTGTGAATGCGATGCCATTATGTCGTGTTGCGTGTAAGTTTGGGTTATTTTTCATAGCAATAGCCATGAAAATCAAAGTCTGCTAAACTATTATAACTTAATAAGGGGTTAACCGCCCATGCTATTGTTTGAGCGGGTTGATGATAATGGCTTTTTTATGCTATTTTATTAAATATTTAGGGCGTTAATTTAATTTAGATTGACTTGCCTTGGATTTAAAAATATAATTTTTTGTTCACTTTAAACAGATTAATGCTTGATGGAGCTTGCGCCGATGTATGCGGTAATTCAAACAGGTGGTAAACAGTACCGCGTAGAAGAAGGTACTTTCTTAAAAATAGAAAAACTGGAGCTAGGCACAGGCGACAGCGTTGAGTTCGATAAAGTGCTGATGATTCAGTCTGACGATGCTGTTAAAGTTGGCATGCCTTTTATTGAAGGCGGCAAAGTTACAGCGACTGTCCTGTCTCAAGGCAGGCACAAAAAAGTCAAAATTATTAAATTCAGAAGACGTAAGCACCACATGAAACAAATGGGGCATCGTCAGTACTATACGGAAGTCCAGATTACTGGCATTTCCGCTTAAGATATTAGGAGTTACAGATGGCTCATAAGAAAGCTGGTGGTAGTACCCGTAACGGACGCGACTCTAATGCGAAAAGATTAGGTGTTAAGCGTTACGGCGGTGAGAGTGTAACAGCGGGTAATATTATTGTTCGTCAACGTGGAACCCAGTTTCATGCGGGTGACAATGTAGGCTGCGGAAAAGATCATACCTTGTTTGCAACGACTGACGGCAAAGTGGTTTTTCAGGTTAAAGGGCCTAATAACCGCAAATTTATCAGTATTGTTGCTGCATAAGACATACGACTGTATCGCGCTATAATTATGGCGGGACAGTTGAGCCGGGTAGTGTAGCCCGGCAACTTTAAAAAAGCTCCGCCGTTGTTATGGCGGGGCTTTTTTTGTTTTTATCGGTTGGATTTGAAGTTTGGCGGCGTGTGATTTATGAGATTTGTTGACGAGGCGGAAGTTCGTGTTGAGGCGGGTGATGGCGGCAATGGCGCTATCGGTTTTCGGCGCGAAAAATACATTCCGATGGGTGGCCCGGACGGCGGTGACGGTGGTGACGGCGGCAGCGTTTATCTGATTGCGGCAGAGAATGTAAATACGCTGGTGGACTTTCGCTATCATGCCGTGCATAGGGCGCAACGCGGGCAGAACGGCATGGGCCGTAATTGCACCGGCCGGAAAGGCGATGATTGCTATGTGCCGGTGCCGCTCGGGACGCTGGTTTCCGATGCGGAAACGGGGGAGGTCATCGGCGATTTAACCAAAATCGGTCAGACCTTGCTGGTTGCCCAAGGCGGTTTTCATGGTTTGGGTAATACGCGCTTTAAAAGCAGCATTAACAGGGCGCCGCAAAAGGCAAGCAAAGGCACAGAGGGCGAGCATCGCAGGCTTAATCTGGAATTGACGCTGATTGCCGATGTCGGCTTGCTGGGCATGCCCAATGCGGGAAAATCCAGTTTGATTCGCTCGGTATCGGCGGCAACGCCCAAGGTTGCCGACTATCCGTTTACAACCTTGCATCCCAATCTGGGTGTGGTTAGCGTTGATGATTTGCGCAGTTTTGTTATTGCCGATATTCCCGGTGTTATCGAAGGGGCTGCTGAAGGTGCGGGTCTCGGCTTGCATTTTCTCAAGCATTTGCTGCGCACCGGCTTGCTGTTGCATGTGATTGATGTCGAGCCATACGAAAGTGCGGAGTCGCCGGTGCAGGCTGCTAAGAAAATCATTCATGAAGTCGAGAAATGGAGTGATGAGCTGGCCGCCAAACCGCGCTGGCTGGTGCTGAACAAGATCGATCGTCTGCCTGAGGAAGAAGTCGATCAACGGTGCCAGACGATTGTCGATGAGCTGGGGTGGACAGGGCCGGTCTTTAAGATTGCGGCGATTAATGGGGATGGTACGAGAGAGCTGATGTTCGCCATCATGAATTTTTTGGAACTGCAACGGCGGGAAAAAAGTGAGCAGGACTGATTTTGCCAACGTTAAGCGGGTTGTCGTCAAAATAGGCAGCTCTTTGTTGACCAAGGGTGGGCAGGGGCTTGATAAGGTCTCCATTGCTGCCTGGGTTGAGCAGATGGCTGGTTTAAGGCGGCAATCTATCGACGTGATCCTGGTTTCTTCAGGCTCCGTCGCGGAAGGCATGTGCCGTCTAGGCATGAAGGCGCGACCCAAGACCTTGCATGAATTGCAGGCGGCGGCGTCTGTCGGCCAAATGGGCCTGGTGCGCGTTTTTGACGATAATTTCCAGCAGCATCGGCTGCATGCGGCGCAGGTGCTGTTAACGCATGATGATCTGTCGGACAGACAGCGCTATTTAAACGCCAGAAGCACGTTGCTGACTTTGCTTAAGCTTGGCGTGGTGCCGGTTATTAATGAAAATGATGCGGTGGCGACCGAAGAAATCCGCTTTGGCGATAATGATACGCTGGCGGCGCTGGTTGCTAATCTGGTCGAGGCCGATCTGCTGATTATTTTGACCGATCAAAAGGGTTTGTTTACGGCCGATCCCGGTTTAAATCCCGAGGCGAAATTGATTTCCGAGGTCAGTGCTAATGATGATCGGTTGGATGTGATGGCCGGTGACAGCCGTAGCGGCTTGGGTCGGGGCGGCATGTGCACCAAAGTGCGGGCGGCGCGGCTGGCGTCCAGATCCGGGGCGGCCACGGTGATTGCTGCGGGCGCTGTCGATAATGTTATTACCGCCGTCATTGCTGGAGCCGATTTGGGTACCCATCTATTGCCGGACATAGAGCCGTTGGTAGCCAGGAAGCGCTGGCTTGCCGGACAGTTGCAGGTTAAGGGGCAGTTAGTCCTGGATGCGGGCGCGGTCAGGATGTTGAAAAATGAAGGCAAAAGCCTTCTGGCTGTCGGCGTTAAAGCGGTATCGGGCCGGTTTGAGCGCGGCGAGTTGGTTTCTTGTATGGATGAAAGCGGCTTGGAGATTGCGCGTGGGCTGATTAATTACGGCAATGTCGACGCCCAATTAATAGCAGGCAAGAGCAGTTCGGAATTTGAGGGTATTCTGGGCTATTTCGACGATTCTGAGTTGATACATCGGGACAACTTGGTGATAATTTAGGCGATTCGATAAGCAATAAAAAAGGCCGTAACTCAATGAGTCCGGCCTTTTTTATTGAGTAAGATTAAAGCGATTAAGCGATATCCTTTACTTTTGCGTTCAGTCTGCTTTTACCGCGTGCGGCTTTATTCTTGTGAATAATGCCTTTGGTAACTGCGGAATCGATAATCGGCACAGCAGTGTTGTATGCGGCTTGCGCTTTTTCTTTGTCGCCCAGCTTAACTGCGGCAATGATCTTTTTTATAAATGTGCGTAAGTTGCTACGTTGTCCTGCGTTGCGAATACGGCTTTTTTCCGCTTGTCGCGCACGCTTTTTAGCTTGTGCTGTATTAGCCATAGTTTCTCGATTCTTGGTGGTAAGTTAATTAAGCCTTACATTATCTTTATAAATGCTATTATTGTCAAACTTTTTAACGCATCATAACGGGAGCGGCGTTGAGCAGGCAGCTTTTTAAGTCGACGGTGGTGGTCGGCAGTATGACCTTGATTTCACGGATACTCGGCTTTATCCGGGATATGTTGATTGCACAGATTTTCGGCGTAGATTCGGCAACAGACGCATTTTTTGTCGCATTCAAGATTCCCAATTTTTTGCGCCGTTTATTCGCCGAGGGCGCTTTTGCACACGCCTTTGTTCCGGTGCTGTCCGATTATAAAGAGCGGGGCAGCAAGGCCGCGTTAAAACAGTTTATCGATAAAACAGCCGGAACCCTGTCGGTGCTTTTACTGCTGATTACGGTGATCGGCGTAGTGGCGGCCCCTGCATTGATCATGCTGCTGGCTCCCGGTTTTATGTGGCAGGGAACCCAGTATGAATTGTCCGTGCAATTGCTGCAAATCACCTTCCCCTACTTGTTTTTTATCGCGCTGGTGGCTTTTGCCGGGGGCATATTAAATGCGCATGGGAAATTTGCGATTCCCGCCTTAACGCCGGTTTTCCTCAATATTTGCATGATAGCCGCCGCGACCTGGCTGGCGCCTTTGATGGGCGAGCCGGTTACGGCCCTAGCCTGGGGCGTTTTTGCGGCGGGCGTCGTGCAGCTGTTGTTTCAGCTTCCCGCGTTGATGCGCTTGGGCCTGATGCCAAGACCGAGGCTGGGCTTTAACGACTCGGGTGTTAAACGGATTATAAGCCTGATGCTGCCGGCGATTTTTAGCGTTTCAGTGACGCAGATTAACTTGCTGTTGGATACCTTGATTGCGTCGTTCTTAACCGTCGGCAGCGTGTCCTGGCTGTATTATTCCGACCGCCTGGTGGAGTTTCCGTTGGGTATTTTGGGCCTTGCGCTGGGGACGGTCATTTTGCCGAATTTAGCCAAAAGCCATGCTGCGGAAGATACCGCCGCTTTTTCAAATTCACTGGATTGGGGATTGCGGCTGGTCGTTTTGGTAGGCTTGCCCGCCACCATTGGATTGGTGATGCTGGCAGAGCCGATGCTGTCGACGCTGTTTCAATATAATGAATTCGGCGTCAGCGACGTGCATTTTACAGGATTAAGCTTGAAGGCTTATTCGCTGGGTTTGTTGGGTTTTATCCTGATCAAGGTGCTGGTGCCGGGCTTTACCTCGCGCGGCGACATGAAAACGCCGGTTCGCTACGGCGTTTATGCGATGCTGGTCAGTCTAGGCCTGAATCTGGCGTTGGTTTTTCCGCTGGCTCATGCGGGGCTGGCGTTGGCGACTTCGCTGGGCGCTTTTTTTAATGCCGCTTTGTTGTTGAGAAAATTGCACAGGGACAAGGTTTATCATCCGGCTGAGGGTTGGTGGCTGTTTTTAGCCAGGGTATCGCTGGCTGCCGGGGTAATGTCCACCGGCTTGTATCATTTTGTTGATGCCGGTTGGTGGTATGGCTGGAATTCGACAGCGCGAGTAATCAATCTGGTTAAATGGATAGGGATAGGATTGATCGTTTATACCGCGACATTGCTGTTAACGGGTTTAAGAGTAAAGCATCTTGTCGGACAGAAACATAGTTAAATTTAATAACTTGGACTTAACTTTACATTGTAAAACTCCTATTTAAACAATGCCGACAACGATAAAGTAGCTCGCTAGAGGTAGGCAAGACCGATAGAGATTTCCAAAGCGCTCAGTATTGATCCTTCGTTTTGTGCCGGGCTCAGTTGGGGAGGGCGCTAAAGTCGAAGGCTATGTATTATTGGATGGCAATTGTTCCTGATTTTGCTATAGTGCTTGGGATGCCCTTAAACCAGCGGGTTGCGTATGAACAGAACCACCAAACAAATTTGGCTCGCCTGCGCGCTGCTTGGTTTTGGGGTGTTGGCCGCTGTTTTCGCCAGCCTTCAAATTAAACAGAGTATGGAGGCGGATGCTCTACGGCAATTCTCCTTTACCTGCGACCAAGTCGCCCTGAAGATTAAGGAGCGTCTTGGCGCTTACGCCTTAACGCTGCGCGGCGGCGCTGCCCTTCTTAATGCGTCAGACGCCGTTACTCGCCAAGACTGGCGCGCCTACACGGAAATATTGAGCGTGCAGGGCAGCATTCCCGGCGTACAGGGTATCGGCTTTGCCCAAGTCATTACACCCGATCAGCTGAGCGACCACATCGCCCGCATTCGCCGTGAAGGATTCCCCGATTACAGTTTGAGTCCATCGGGCGACCGCGCCATTTACACCGCTGTCGTTTATATCGAACCTTTCCGCGACCGCAATTTGCGCGCGTTCGGTTACGACATGTTCTCCGAGCCGGTAAGGCGAACCGCGATGGAGCAGGCGCGGGATACCGGCGAAGCGGCGTTGTCCGGTAAGGTCGAATTGGTGCAGGAAACCAGCGTCGAAGTTCAGGCGGGAACCTTGATGTATGTCCCCGTTTATCGCAAGGGCATGGTTCACGACACCGTCGAGCATAGACGAGCAGCGCTGAATGGATGGGTTTATGCGCCATACCGGATGAACGATCTGATGGCCGGGATCTTGGGCGATTGGCAGCATCGTGAAGGCCAAGCTATCAACCTGCAGATTTACGACGGGCCGCAAGCAACCCCAGCATCGTTGCTATTCACCAGCAAGATCGTCGCAACGCCGGACATGCAAGTGCTGCTCCAGCAGCAGCGAACCATTGATTTTAACGGCCGACAGTGGCTGTTGGCATTTGATCGCATGGGCGCAACATTCGATATCGGCTATGCGCCGGCCTGGACCGCCTTGTTCGGTGGTGTTGCGTTCAGCATCCTGCTGTTCGGCTTGATGTTGTCGGTGATCAATACCCAAGTCAATGCTGCCGGTATCGCCAATAACCTGACCCAAGAGATCAGACGCCGTGAGCAATTGTTGGCCGAAAGCGAATATCGCTGGCGGTTCGCGCTCGAAGGCGCCGGCGACGGGGTATGGGACTGGAGCTTGGCGGATAACACGGTGTTTTTTTCCAAGCGCTGGAAGGAAATGCTCGGTTTTTCCGAAGACGAGATCGGTAATAGCCTGGATGAATGGAAAAAACGTGTCCACCCCAGCGATATAGCCGAAACGTTGCTCACTCTGCAAGCGTATTTTGAGGGCGGGATTCCACTTTACGCCACCGAACACCGTGTCATTTGCAAGGATGGCAGTTACAAATGGATGCTCGATCGAGGCGTGGTGGTCAGCCGCAGTGATGACGGCAAACCCTTGCGCATGATTGGTACGCATACGGATATTACCGAGCGCAAGTTACTGGAGGATGAACTCCGGCAAAGTCAAACAGAGCTGCAAGAAGCTCAGCGTATCGCCCAGGTTGGCAGCTGGCAGCTGGATCTGGTTACCAATCAGGTTCATTGGACGGAGGAGCTTTACCGGATATACGGTCTCAACTCAAAGTCGCCGCCGCCGGATTACACCGAGCAGTTTCGGTTGTTTACCCCTTCGAGCTGGAATAAAGTGAATAACGCAATAGCCAAGGCAAAAAGCTTGGGAATACCTTACGAACTTGAGCTGGAGACTATCAGGGCCGATGGGGCGCATGGCTGGCTATGGGCGCGTGGGGAGGCTGTCAGAGATGAGAGTGGCGCTATTGTCGGACTCCATGGCGTGGCGGCGGATATTACCGAACGCAAACAGGCGGAATTGATGTTGAAAACCGCGAACACCGAAAATCAGCGATTTCGCGATGCGCTGGATCATGTTTCCTCATATATTTACATGAAAGACACCCGATTCCGTTACGTTTATGCCAATCGCCCAACGTTGGAGTTGTTTGGTTGTTCAGCCGATGAACTGGTGGGATGCGACGATAGCCGCTTTTTCCCGCCGGATACAATCAAGCAGCTGCGAGAGATTGACTCTCGTGTGTTCAAAGGCGAGCAAACGACGGAGGAAGTTGAGGTTATCTATGCCGAGGGAGGGCGACGCGTCTATTTGGAAGTCAAAACGCCGATTTACGAAGACGGCGAGAGCAAGGCGATTTGGGGATTAATGGGGATTTCCACCGATATTACCGCGCTCAAGGAGAATGAGCAGTATCTTGAGCATGTCGCCCATTACGACGCTTTGACCGGCTTGCCTAATCGTGTGCTGCTGGCTGATCGTCTTCATCAGGCCATGACCCAGGCTCAGCGACGCGGACGGCAACTGGCGGTGGCTTATATCGACCTGGATGGTTTCAAGGCTATCAACGACAGCCATGGACACGATGCCGGCGATCAGTTGCTGATGTCCGTAGCCACAAACATGAAGCAGGCGTTGCGTGAAGGCGACACCCTTGCCCGTTTGGGCGGTGACGAATTCGTCGCCGTTCTGCTCGACTTGGCCGACAGCGAACACAGCATAACGATGCTCACCCGCCTGCTCACTGCGGCGGCCGAGCCCGTGCATTTTGGTGCGTTGCTCCTCCAGGTGTCGGCCAGCGTCGGCGTCACTTTCTATCCCCAGCAGCAGGATGATGTGGACGCCGATCAATTACTGCGCCAAGCGGATCAGGCAATGTATCAGGCCAAGCTGGCCGGTAAAAATAGCTACCACATTTTCGACACCGAGCAAGACCGGCTTACCCGTGGGCATCATGAAAGTTTGGAACGCATCCGGCATGCCTTGGCGGAACGGGAGTTCGTGCTGTATTACCAACCTAAGGTGAATATGCGCGAAGGTACGGTCATCGGCGTTGAGGCGCTGATTCGCTGGCAACATCCGGACAGAGGGCTGTTGCCGCCGGCGGTATTTTTGCCTGTGATCGAGGATCATCCGCTGGCTGTCGAGTTGGGCGAGTGGGTCATCGACACCGCGCTGACTCAACTGGAGTGTTGGCGAGAGGGCGGACTGAATATTCCGGTCAGCGTCAATGTCGGTGCTCGGCAGTTACAGCAAGGTGACTTTGTCGAACGGCTGCGCACTCTGCTGGCGCGGTATCCCGGTATCAAACCGTTCTCGCTGGAGCTGGAGGTGCTGGAAACCAGCGCACTTGCCGATTTGGTCCAGATTTCCCAGCTGATGGAAGACTGTCGCGACATCGGCGTCAGTTTTGCGTTGGATGATTTCGGTACCGGTTATTCTTCGCTAACTTACCTGAAACGCCTGTCAGCCGACATGCTGAAGATAGATCAGAGTTTCGTGCGCGACATGCTGGAAGATCCTGAAGATTTGGCTATTTTGGAAGGTGTGCTGGGACTGGCGGCCGCCTTCCGCCGGCAGGCAATAGCCGAGGGCGTGGAAACTGTGGAGCATGGAGAAATGCTGTTGCAACTCGGTTGTGAACTTGCACAAGGCTACGGTATCGCCCGTCCGATGCCGGCCGATGAATTGCCGGAGTGGACGGCCGTCTGGAAACCTGATCCTTGCTGGTTTGGTTTGAAGGCTATAAACCGTGCCGATTTACCGCTGCTTTATGCGGGGGCCGAGCTTCGTGCTTGGGCGGATGCTTTTGAGGTTTCTCTTGCCGGAGAGCGGAACGCGCCGCCGACGTTGGACCATCACCAATGCCGCTTTGGCAAATGGCTGGATTCCGGTGACTTGGCTGGCCGAGGTTCGCCGTCAGCCCGGCAGACAATCGAGTCATTGCACCGGCAGGTGCATGAATTGGCGGCAGAGCTTGGCAATCTCAAGACCCAAGGTCAAGGCCACGAAGCAAAGATGGGACTGGGTGAGTTTCACCGGCTGAAAGACGCCTTGCTTAAATGTTTATACGCACTCTGGCGCAACGGCTAGACGACCAATCCGAGGGGATGTTGTTTGTGGACGAAATAGGATGGCAGATCCAGTTGGAATGATCTTTTGAAGCAGCCGGATTACATTCTGCTGATAAACGCCCCGCAACGATGGGGCGTTCGGTTATTGATTTAAGCATCAATCCTGCGTTAGCCTAACTTCCGCTTCGCGGTATTTCGCCGCGCAGTACCCGGCCACTTCTGCCGGTAAATGCGGCCCTGGCGCAGTTTTATCCCAATCCAGCGTTTCCAGGTAATCTCGGACATATTGTTTGTCGAAACTGGGCGGGCTGATGCCGACCTGATATTGATCGACGGGCCAGAAGCGCGATGAATCGGGCGTTAACGCCTCATCAATCAGGTATAAAACGCCGTTATCGTCGACGCCGAATTCGAATTTGGTATCGGCAATAATAATGCCCCGCTCCTTGGCGTAGGCGGCGGCTTCCTTGTACAGTTTCAAGCTGGCGTCGCGCACTTTTTCCGCCAAATCCCGGCCCATCAATTCAACGGTCCTTTCAAAAGAGACGTTCTCATCATGGTCGCCGACTTCGGCTTTGGTGGACGGCGTATAGATAGGTTCCGGCAGTTGCTGCGCTTGCTGCAAACCTTCGGGCAGTTTAATGCCGCAGACGGCACCGGATTTTTGGTAATCTTTCCAGCCGGAGCCGATCAGGTAGCCGCGCACGATGGCTTCGACCGGCAGCGGCTTCAATAACTTGACGACGATAGCGCGGCCTTCAATTTGCGCGCGCTCGGCGGCATCGGGAACGACCTGTTCCAGCGGAATATCTGACAAATGATTGGGAATCACCTGCTTCATTTTTTCAAACCAGAAATTGGATACGTTGGTCAAAACACGGCCCTTGCCGGGAATCGGGTCAGGCAAAATGACGTCAAATGCAGACAGCCGGTCGGTGGTCACAATCAGCATGTGCTGGTCGTCAATGTCGTAAATATCGCGCACTTTGCCGCGGGCGCGGAGCTTTAAGGACGACAGTGTTGATTGGTATAAAGCTTCTGGAGCGGTCATAATTTCTCGCCGAGTGTCAAATAGGGTGATTTTATCAGTTGTTGGCGCAACCCAAAAATAATCTCGCAAAATGTCGGGACTGATGGGCGAATGCATCGGTTCTTTTCGACATCAAACTGACGGTGATATTTTAGCTGATTGCGGCCTAGGGTTGTGCGGCCTCAAATACGGCTGTGCTATTCTAGGCATCTTATTAAACGGTTAGAGTTGCATAGTGGAAATATATCTTGTTGGCGGTGCGGTGCGCGATCAATTACTTGGGCTTCCGGTCAAGGAGCGGGACTGGGTGGTGATCGGCGAGACCCCGGAATCCATGGTGAAACAAGGGTTCAGGCCGGTGGGCAAGGATTTTCCGGTATTCTTGCATCCGCAAAGCCGTGAAGAATATGCGCTGGCCAGAACTGAAAGAAAGACCGCGCCCGGTTACAAAGGTTTTACCGTGCATGCATCTCCCGATGTCAGCCTGGAACAGGATTTGATACGCCGCGACCTGACCATCAATGCGATGGCGATGACGCCGGAAGGCCTGCTTGTCGATCCTTACGGCGGGCGGAGCGATCTTGAGCGACGCATTTTCCGGCATATTTCACCGGCATTTGCCGAAGACCCCGTGCGGATATTGCGTATCGCCCGTTTTGCGGCCCGATACGCTGATCTCGGTTTCACGCTGGCTGAGGAAACCCGCGTTTTGATGCAGTCTATGGTGACGGCAGGGGAGGTGGATCATTTGGTTCCCGAACGGGTATGGGCCGAACTGTTTAAGGCGCTGAACGAGAAATCGCCCAGCGCTTTTTTCTATACTTTAAAAGACTGCGCGGCGCTGGATAAAATCTTCCCGGAAATAAGTTGTTTATTTGGCGTACCGCAGCCGGAAAAACACCACCCGGAAATTGATACCGGCATTCATGCCATGCTCTGCTTGGAGCAGGCGGCGCTTTTGTCGCCGAGTCCCGAAGTCAGGTTTGCGGCGTTGGTTCACGACTTGGGCAAAGGCCTGTCGCCGGAAGCAAACTGGCCGCATCATTACGCACATGAAACCCAAGGTTTGCCGGTATTGGAGCGGATGTGCGCCCGCCTGCGCGTACCGAACTCGTTTAAATCGCTGGCTATGCAGGTCATGCAATACCATACCCACTGTCATCGGGCTTTTGAGTTACGCGCTTCAACAATAACCGATATGCTGGCCGCTCTGGGCGCATACAAGCCAAACAATAAGTTGCCTGAATTTTTGCTGGCTTGCGAGGCGGACGCCAAAGGCAGAACCGGATTTGAACATTCACCCTATCCTCAGGCCGGACTGCTGAGCGCCGCCGCCAAGGAGGCGGCATCGGTCGATACGTCGGCTATTCTGAACAGTGAATTTAAAGGCGCGGATATTGGCGAGGCGATACGCCGCCTCCGAATTAAGGCTGTTGCGGAGTTTATTAAATCGGAATAAAAGTCTTCATTTCCGCCTGTATCCCTGTAGGAGGGCGGATGTTTTGAAGCCGGTTTAAATGAGAAAAGAAATATTTATGGAATCCGGGCGGCAGTAAAGTTGCTGATTAACAGGTGAAACAAGCGGACAGCGGGCTTCGGATGGGAAAGCGTTTTGAGGCTGATGCTTGGGCTTTCGCCATATCCGCAGAGCATTGATGATTCAGAGTCCACAGAAACCATTGTTTTAGTCAAGATCCATCGGCTAAGGGAATGGTTTCGCGGTTGCCCGGCTGTCTTCAGGAGATTGAATCAATCCGGCTGACAATCTCGCTGGACGCCAACTCCAAGCCCTGCTTGTAACATTCGCTGGCCCTGTCCTTGTCGCCTTGGGCAAACATCAAGTCGCCGAATAGTTGATAAGCCGGAACGGTAGGCTCTATTGAAAGACTCTTGGTCAGGTAGGTTGTCGCTTTTTGGTTGTCGCCGCATTTCATGCTCAACTTGCCGAGTACGGTCAGGAACACGGCGTCCCGTGGGTGCATAGGCAGCCACTGCTCGGCTGTTTCGAGCTGTCTTGCGACGTCAATCGACTGAACATTGCCATACAGTACGACCAGCGTTTGATCCCAGGTTGTCGACAAGGCTCTGGACAAGCCGCCTTCGACTTTTGCGCCCGCCCCTGCGTCAATCATCGCGGCAAAGTAAATGGCCGAAACGCCTTTCATGTTTCTGATGTAATCGGGAATTTCCGACCACAGCGATTCAATTTGATCAACATTGCCGGTCTCGGCCGCCTGCTTTAACAGTTTGCTGAATGCTTCGGTTTCCAGCAGTTTTATCTCTGCTTCCATCAGCACCTTATTAGTGTTCAGCGATGGAATCAGCCTGCGGACGCCTTCCCAATCGCCGGCTTGTTGATAGGCTTGGTGTAAGAGTTTCAAAACGCTGGCGTGAGTCGGGTCGATGGAATGCAGCCGCGTCAGTGTTTCCAGGGCTTGCTCGAATTGTTTGTCCGACAAATGCAACTCGGCCTGGGTCAGGCCTATCGCTACGTCCGAGCCCGGCGCCTGGTCGGCCGCCTTTTTCAGGTATTCATCTCTTTTGTCGTAGGCGCCGCGAGACTGTGCAGCTCTTGCCGCGGTCAGATAATGGATCAACGGCGCGCCGCTGTGCGAGGCATGCTTGATCAATACCTTTTCAGCTTTTTCCCAGTTGCCTTCGGCGGAATCGACCAAGCCTGCAATCAGGGCTTCTTGGGAGCGGTTGAACTTGATGCTTTTGCCGCGGTTTTTGATTTGCCCCGGCAGCCTGAGCAGCCAGCCTAGAAACCTGAAGAAGATATAAAGCACGAAAAATCCCATGATCAGGCTAACCGAGAAAACGATTAACGATGTTTCAAGGGACCAATAGCCGATGCCGATCAGCACATAGCCGGGATTTTCAAATCCGCCGAGCCATTTATAAGCAACAAAAGCGGCGGCAACGGCAATGAGTAGGGAGCCCAGAAAATACATTATATTTTTCATTATGTACTCTCTGGATTAATGTGCGGCAGGCGCCGCTTCAATCGGTTGTCGAGCCGGGTCCTTCGGTAACTGCTCCTTGCGTTGCTCTACCTCCTGCGTCCGTGCAGTCGTACCGGCCTCCACACCTCCAGCATCCTTGGTAGTCGCCGGTGTCTCGGTAGGCTTTTCGGCTTCAACTGGAGTCACGGCTTCCCCTGACTTTGTTGTTTCAACAGGTTTTTCGACTTGAACCGGTTTGGTTTTTTCAACAGCCGGCATGGCCTTGTCGGCTTCCAGTCTCAGTTTAGTAATGTCCCTGAGCATTTTCAACGACAGACTGATGTCGGGAAAGTGGCTGCGGATTTTAATGGCGCTAAATTTGTCCAGTTCGGCAATGAAATTGCCGGTTTCTGTGTTTTTGGCAAAATTTTGTTCGGTCCACTTTTTTGCATCGGCTAGGCTGGATTGATAAAGTTGCTCGTTTTGCTGAACCAGAGCGATTTTGACCATTTCCAGTTTTACCCTTAACTGCTCGCGGATAAACTGGGCTTGTTCCGGCGTTAATATTTCCTTGATTGGATGTTCGATGTGCCGGATAGTCACCACCTCTTCCAATTGGTCCAATGCAGAATCAATCAGGTTCCGCCCTTCTTTATCGGCCGGCTCTTGTGCCGGCTTAGACGGGGTCAATGTTTTCCCGGTATAAGGCAAAAATAAGGTTAATTTATCGACCTGAGTTTGCAGTGCTTGAATCGAGGCATACATCCCGACAACATCGGCAACGGCAACATTACGGATAGCGCTAATATCCTTGGCGATTTGTTCGCGGATTTTAAATGTTCCCGCATCCCCGCTTTCTCTGAGACGTTGATCCGCCGCTTCCAGCGCTTCACGGGTGGTATTGACATCGCCCATTAAATACAGGCGCTGATTGGCTATGCTTAGCAAATATTCCGAATCGGCAATTAACCAGTCGCCGCGTGTCTTGCCTAATTGACGCTGCACCTGGGAAATTGCACTGTTTAATTCATTGCGGGCGCCGTCCAGCTTTTCGGTATGCAAGCGGGAGAAATCCGCCAGGGTTTGGGTGAAATGGGCGTCTTTTCCGGCAGCATCGGCTTCTACGGTCGCGAGTTGGGATTGAATGGCGGCCAGTTGCGCCTGATAACCGCTAATCTGTTTTGACAGCTCAATCAGCTGCATATCGCCTTTGTTGACTTCGCCGCCTAAATCGTCCTGTTCGGCACGCAATTGCTGAAAAAGATAAAATCCGGCGCCGGCTATGCTTATGATGATGAACAGCACAATGATCCCAAGCCAGAGTCCGCTACGAGACTTGCGAGCCTTGCTGTTTTCGCTCACAGTCTGTTCTTGTTGTTCGCTCAATTCGGCCACTCTATTCCCCTGTCACACACGTTTATTACTGTCTCAAGAATTGCCGTGTCGATAGGACTATCCGTCACAGTAATTCGATTAAACCCCATATCGAAGGCTTGTTGCCTGATTCTATCGCTAACCACCACCAGGGGTATTGATAACAATAGCTTATTATTTTCACCCAGCATTAAGCTCAAGTTTTGCAACGCTTCGGCACTGGTCACGGTAATGACGTCCAGGCGGCGTTGAACCAGCAACTCGACAACCGGAGAGCTATCAATACAGGGAGTTATTCTTTTATAGACTTCCAGATAGTCAACTTCTGCGCCTCTACTGCGCAACGCGGTTGCCAACTGTTCGCGTCCGCCTTCGCCGCGAACGATTAGGCAATGTTGCCCGTCGACCCGCTGCAACTCCGGCGTCGCCAGCAAGGCTTCACTGTTATGTCCATTTTCAGGCAGCAGATCGACGGGCAAACCGGCCATTTTAATGGCTTGCGCCGTAGCCTGACCCACTGCGGCAAAACGCACGGATTTTGTGCGGGGTATTTTGCCACCATTCGCCTTTAGAGCAAAATTTACTGCATTGGCGCTGATAAAAATAACCCAGTGGAACCTGTCCAGATTCGCCAGCGTGGATTTTATCCGGTCGTCATTCCGTGCAACGATTTCCAGGGTGGGAAACCGCACGGCTGTTCCGGCCTGCTGCTCAATTAGACGGCTCAGGTTTTCCGCCTGATGCTCAGGCCGCGTCACTAAAACATGCGCGCCGTTCAAAACCATCGTTAAAGCTTCCGCTCCTGCTCACGCCCCTTACCTACATCCTGTAGGCAATCAAACAGCGCTTGCAGAATTTTATCCGCGCCTTGAGCCAATAAATCCTCGGCAATCATTTTGCCGATAGCTTCAGCCCTGTCCTGAGCGGAGTCGAAGGGGCTGTCCACGCTACCTGTCCGCTCAGCGCGGTAGATCACGCTGCCGTCAGGATTGCCGACCAATCCGCGCATGAACAGCTGATCGCCCTGCATTTGGGCAAAACCGGCGATCGGGACCTGGCAGCCGCCATTCAAACGCGCGTTCATGGCGCGTTCGGCCATCACGCACAGCCCGGTTTCGCTATCATGCAATGCAGTCAACATCTGATTGATTTCCAGATCATCGCTCCGGCATTCTATGCCGATAGCGCCCTGGCCGATCGCAGGCAAACTGACGCCTGCATCCAGGCATTGGCTAATACGATCGGCCATGCCCAATCTCTTTAAACCGGCTGAAGCCAGGATAATGGCGTCGTATTCTCCGCTATCCAATTTGGACAAACGGGTATTGACATTACCCCTTAACGATAATATTTCAGCATCGGGGTAAAGTTCTTTAATCTGGCATTGCCTGCGCAAGCTGGATGTGCCGATTCTGGCATTTGCAGGCAAATCATGTAAGGCCGAATAACGGTTGGAGACAAAAGCGTCGGTAGGATCTTCACGGGTCAAAATAGCCGCCAGGTGCAAGCCGCCAGGAAACTCTACCGGCACATCTTTCATCGAATGCACGGCAATATCGGCAAAACCGTCCAGCATGCCCTGCTCCAATTCTTTGACAAACAGGCCTTTGCCGCCGATCTTGGCTAAAGGGGCATCGAGAATTTTATCGCCCTGTGTGGTCATTGTGACCAGTTCAGTCCTGCACCCCGGAAATGTTTGCTGCAAACGTTCAGCGACGTGCTCCGCCTGCCATAACGCCAATGGGCTCCTGCGCGTTGCGATACGAATAATTTTTTCAGTCAAAAGAACACCATTCATTTCTAACAATAAATCGTTTCATTGTACCCCTTGTCGGTTAATGACGGCTAATCGAACTTGAATTTCTTGTCTGCGAGAATGTCGATAAGAGGCGTGAGTTTGGGACGGGAGCTTTGTCCGCAGGGATATGGTAAGGAGCGTTAGCAGGGACAATGGCTTTAGTTGTATAATTTATATTCAATTGCAACTCACCACAAACACATCATGACCAACGTTAATTCCGACAAACTTTCCAGCGCCCGTTTTGCCCAAGCAACCGATGCCTTTGTCGAGGTATTCACCGCGTCTGTCGATTTTGACCAACGCATGGCGCAGCAGGATATTGAAGGATCTATCGCCCACGCCAAAATGCTTTGCGCGTGCGGCATTCTGACCGATCAGGAACGCGACGCGATTATTGGCGGCCTTAACCAAATCGGTCAGGAAATAGTCAGTGGTGAATTTGTCTGGTCGATCAAGCAGGAAGATGTTCATATGAACATCGAAGCGCGGCTGACCGATTTAATCGGTATTGCCGGCAAAAAACTGCATACCGGGCGTTCCCGCAACGATCAGGTCGCGACCGATATCCGTCTTTACCTGCGCAGTGAGATCAACCAGATTTTAAGCCAGCTCACTCGCCTGCAAACAGCCGTTCTCGATTTGGCCGAGCTTCATGCCGACACCATCATGCCCGGCTTCACCCATTTGCAGGTCGCCCAGCCGATCACTTTCGGCCATCATCTGATGGCCTGGTTTGAAATGCTCAGCCGTGATCGCGAAAGACTCCAGGATTGCAGCAAACGCGTCAACATCATGCCGCTGGGCGCTGCGGCATTGGCCGGAACCAGTTACCCGATAGACCGCCAGATGACTTCCGACTTGCTTGGCTTCAGCCGTCCTTCAGCGAATTCGCTGGATTCGGTCAGCGACCGCGATTTTGCGATTGAGTTTACGGCGGCCGCCAGCTTGATCATGATGCATTTATCGCGCTTTTCCGAAGAACTAATCTTGTGGTCCAGCGCCCAGTTTGACTTTATCGAGATGCCAGACGCCTTTTGCACCGGTTCCTCGATTATGCCGCAAAAGAAAAACCCCGACGTACCCGAACTGGTGCGCGGCAAATCAGGCCGGGTAACCGGGCACTTGGTTTCTCTGCTGATGCTGATGAAAAGCCAGCCCTTGGCTTACAACAAAGACAACCAGGAAGACAAGGAACCGCTATTCGATACCGCCGACACATTGATTAATTGCTTGCGGGCTTATGCCGACATGGTCCCTTATATCGAAGCCAAAAAAGCCAATATGTACAACTCTGCCAGACGCGGCTTTGCCACGGCTACCGACCTTGCCGATTACCTGGTGCGTAAAGGCATGGCGTTTCGCGATGCGCATGAAGTCGTGGGGCTGGCGGTGCGTTTAGGGCTGGACAGTCAGCGCGATTTATCGGAGCTGTCGCTGCCGGAGTTGCAGCATTTTTCAAGTTTGATCACGGATGATGTGTTCGATTATTTAACCTTGGAAGGTTCGGTTGCTGCGCGCAAACACATTGGCGGTACAGCTCCCGATACGGTCAGGCTCGCCATACGGACAGCGCGACAAGACCTGGCTTCAATATAGAATAACGTTTGAGTCATGATCAGGCCACACCAAGAGCGCCCCATTCATTTAGGTTCGCCCGGCGAAGAAATCAGCATACAAGACCTGCAAACGATCAAACACCGATTCAAACGCTTGAACCAGCTTCGCGAGCAGCGTGTTCAGGACTTCCTGCTGCCCCGGCAACAAGCGTTTTTAGACGTATTGGCTCTGCTTTTTCACTGCAACTTTCCGATGCTGCCGGGATTTATTTCCTCGACGACACCGGCCGGAATACCAGAGTATAACCCCGGCATCAGGACTATCAACGCGGCCAAACAACTGGCAAAAAATTTCAACTACACCCGCCCGGTATCACTCGTTTATCCTATTGAAGGGCTGTTCTTAATGGGCAGTGTCGGCAGTATCGCATTTTCCAAAACCAGCGACATGGACATTTGGTTATGCCACCAATCCGACTTATTACCGGGCGCGATTGATGAGCTGCAAAAAAAAGCTACCGCAATAGAGGTCTGGGCTGCATCGTTAGGACTGGAAGTGCATTTCTTCCTGATGGACAGCAAGCAGTTTCGGCTCGGTGAAAATACCCCCATTTCCACCGAAAGCAGCGGTCAAACCCAGCATTACCTGTTGCTTGAAGAGTTTTACCGGACAGCGATTTACATTGCGGGAAAAAGTCCTGCATGGTGGCTGGTCCCTCCCCATGAAGAAAGCAATTACACGCGCTATATCAAGCATTTAATTGATAATCTGTTCATTCCCGAGCATGAGTTGATCGACTTCGGCGGCTTCGACGCCGTCCCGGCGGAAGAGTTTACCAGCGCAACCCTTTGGCATCTTTATAAAGCGCTGCATTCACCGCACAAGTCATTATTGAAACTGTTACTCATGGAGTGCTATGCCAGCGAATATCCCCAAACAGGATGGCTTTGCCAGGACATAAAAAAGGCCGTTTATCAGGGCGATTTCATGTCCGCCGATCTCGATCCGTATTTGCTGATTTACCAAAAAGTCGAAAGATACCTGCAAAAAGCGCATAGTCACGGAAGACTGGCCTTGGCCCGGCAATGCTTTTATTTAAAAGTGATGGGGTCATCCGACAATACGATGGACTCCCAGACCAGGGCCGCCAGGGAAAAATATATGCAGCATATTGCCAAGCTCTGGAATTGGCCGGTATCCACTATTGAGAATCTTAAGTATCAGCGGCTATGGAATATAAAAAAAGCAACGTCGGAACATGCCGTTATCGTACAGCAATTGACTCAGTGCTACCGTATGATCATGGGCTTCGCCAGGGACTACGTGGCCCAAAACCAGGAAAACAGTAACGATCTGAAATTAATCGGTAGGAAGCTCCATGCCTTTTTGGAAAAAAGGCCGGGCAAGATTGAAATCATTACCACGCGCTCGGAAGTTTATTCAAAAGAAAGCGCATTATCTATCGTAGAAAATCGTCTGCCCGACGGCGACGATGGTTGGGCTCTGTACTTGAAAAATGTACAGATGGCTACTGCCGGAGATTTTGAGCCGATACAAAAATGCAGGACGCTAGTTGAAATTCTTTGCTGGCTGGTCATCAATGGGCTCTATTCCAAACAACTGCAGCTTCAATTCAGTTCGCAGTCGCTTAAAATGCCGAATGACGAGATGCATTCAACTCTGACGCAAATCAACCACTTTTTAACCCAGAACTTTAACGACGACCCGCCTTTGGAAACCTACCAAACCCCGAAGGCGCAGCTGAGTTCATTGATTCTTATCAATATGGGAATCTCGGATGATGAAGCCTTGTGCGTTATGAGCGAGCGTTCCGATGCGCTAAGCTACGGCATGAGCCGCGAGTGTTTTATTCAGACTATAAACAGGATTTCGCTGTCCAGCTGGGGTGAAATCACCTCCAGCCAGGGCGAAGGCATAGAAGGGCTGTTTGACAGCTTAACGGACATCATTAACAACAATAAAAAGCCGTTATCCCCGGGTGGCCTGAAGTTTGTTTGTCATACCCCGGCTCGCGCCAAAGGTATTATCTTTCGCGTTGAGGCGGTATTTAATACTTTGGTTAAACTTTTCGCGAAGCAATATCATAATCGCGCGCCGCGTTATATTTTGCCGGGCGGGACTTCGTTCTATGTTTTTCAGTCCGTAAATCAAACCCTAGGTTACAAAAAGCTGGCAACAAAAAAACAGCTGCTCAATGAATTAGCCCGTCCCCAAGAGCAGTTCAGCACGATTTATTTTGACCAGGCTGTCCTGGAAAATACGCCTATCCAGCTCATTTATTCGCTGAATAGGCCGCAAGTAATCCAGCTTTTCTACTATGAAAGCAAGACGGATACGACCATATATATCGTTGATGAAAGAGGGGCCTTACATATCCAGCGGCATAACAAAGCAAACCCCGGTTACCTATTAAAACAATACGCTGTTTTTTTAGAATCAATCCTTAACCGCAACCTTTTTGAAACACTACTGACCATTGAATATTGTGAAATCAGGAAGAGTGTTGCCGGAGACTTTTCCAGTAACCCGGTGCAGTTCAAAGCAACGCCGCCAAACAGTGAATTAAACCTGCGTATCACCGGTGAAGCCACCAATAAAGGCATCGTCTATACGATCTACTGCAATGAAAAAGAGTTTTCATCGCTGGATCACGGCAATCAAGTTTTTTACGCCGCGTATCAGCATATACTTCAATTCAGGAACGGTAAGGTTAGTTATCCGATTTATATCACCGATATAGATCTGCCTTTTTCTGCATTCCGCGTCGATAACCCTGAGCAGTTGCAAACCATCCATTATTTAAATTACAAACAAAAAATAGAAGACAAATTTAATGTTTAGAATTCCGTGGCCGGGAATTATTAAAGCGGACGGCTTGTTTAATAACAGCGATCGTTTTCCAGGTCAATAGACTAAGGATCTAACAATTGGTACAATTGCCGAGATTCTCGGAAGCTTTAGTGCTGTCCGTTTTTGTAAGTTTTCATTTCACCAATCTGGAGAATATCTATGCCAATTAAAGTTGCAATCAATGGTTATGGTCGTATTGGACGTAATATCGTTCGCGCATTATACGAAGCAGGCCGTACCAATGAAATTCAAATTGTTGCAATCAATGATTTAGGCGACGCTGCAACGAATGCTCATCTGACTAAATATGATTCAGTGCATGGAAAATTTCCTTTCGACGTGAGCGTTGACGGCGATTATCTCGTCATCAACGGCGATAAGATTAAAGTTTTCTCAGAAAGAGATCCATCAAAACTGCCTTGGGGCGAACTGGGTATCGATGCCGTACACGAATGCACCGGTTTGTTTACCAGCAAAGCTAAAGCATCCGCGCATATTACCGCCGGTGCAAAAAAAGTTATTATTTCAGCGCCCGGCGGCAACGATGTCGATGCAACTATCGTTTACGGCGTAAACCACGATGTTCTGAAAGCATCGGACACTGTTATTTCCAATGCTTCATGCACAACCAACTGCTTGGCGCCATTGGTTAAACCTTTACACGATGCGATCGGTATTGTGAAAGGTTCGATGACTACCATTCATTCTTACACCAACGACCAAGTACTGACTGACGTCTATCACAGCGATTTACGTCGCGCCCGCTCGGCCACACAATCGATGATTCCTACCAAAACAGGCGCCGCTGCGGCTGTAGGCTTGGTATTGCCTGAATTGAACGGCAAGCTGGATGGTTTCGCAATGCGCGTACCCACTATCAACGTTTCTGTTGTTGATTTCACTTTTGAAGCGGCCAGAAAAACCACCAAAGAAGAAATCGACCAAATCTTGAAAACAGCATCCGAAGGCTCGTTAAAAGGCATTCTGGATATTAACACCTTGCCACTGGTTTCAATCGACTTTAACCACAACCCTGCATCGTCAATATACGAAGCATCGTTGACCAAAGTCATGGATGGCAACCTTGTAAAAGTGCTGTCCTGGTATGACAACGAATGGGGCTTCTCAAACCGTATGTTGGATACGACAATTGCTTTAGTTAACGCAAAATAACGGATTTCCTACATAATGTTAAGAAGAACCAAAATTTTAGCAACTCTGGGTCCCGCTACGGATAAGCCCGGAGTACTTGAAGGTATGTTTGCGGCGGGCCTTGACTTTGTTCGTATGAACTTTTCGCATGGTTCCGCACAAGACCACATTAACCGGGCGAATGCTGTCCGTGAGCTGAGCCTGAAAACCGGCAGACTGGTTGGTATTTTAGCTGATTTGCAAGGCCCTAAAATCCGCATTGCCCGTTTTAAAGACACCAAAGTGTTTTTAAAAGAAGGCCAAGATTTCGCTCTGGATATAAATCTTGATCCAACGGCCGGCGATAATACTCAAGTCGGCATTACTTACGAACCTTTGGCTTTGGAAGTCAAACCGGGCAGCAGATTGTTACTGGATGACGGTCGTATCGTTCTTGACGTGGTCAACGTTGTAGACATGCGCGTCAACTGTACGGTTGTCGTTGGCGGCGACCTGTCGAACAACAAAGGCATCAATCTGCTGGGCGGCGGCCTTTCTGCGGCGGCTTTGACCGACAAGGATAAGGAAGATATTAAAACGATTGCGATAATGAAATGCGATTATGTCGCCATTTCTTTCCCCCGCACCGCTGAAGATCTTCATGAAGCGCGCCGCCTGTTGGTTGCCGAAGGCTGTCATGCAGGGATCGTGGCAAAGGTCGAGCGGGCTGAAGCCATAGAGGTCATGGATGAAATCATCCTGGCCTCGGATGCGGTCATGGTCGCCCGTGGCGACCTCGGCGTCGAAATCGGCGATGCCAACCTGCCTGCCGTGCAAAAAACGTTGATTCGCCGCTCCCGCGACCTGAATCGTGTTGCGATTACCGCCACACAAATGATGGAATCGATGATAGATAACCCGATTCCTACTCGCGCCGAAGTGTTTGACGTTGCCAATGCGGTTTACGACGGCACCGACGTGATCATGCTGTCTGCGGAAACGGCATCGGGCAAATACCCGGTTAAAGCCATTGAAGCGATGAACCGCATTTGCGTTGAAGCGGAAAAACAACCGATTGTTCGCGTATCAAGGCATCGTGTTGATCTCCAGTTCGAGCGCGTCGATGAAGCGATTGCGATGTCTGCGATGTACATGGCTAACCACACTAAAATCCACGGCATTGCCGCGTTGACCGAATCAGGCTCTACGCCGTTATGGATGTCCAGAATCAGCTCGGGCATTCCGATTTTTGCGCTTAGCCCGCATCAAGAGACATTAGGCAGAGTCACTTTATACCGTGGCGTTTTCCCGGTACTTTTCATTCATGACCTTAGCGATCATGCCGAAGTCAACAGGGCGATCATTGCTGAACTGAAAAGACGCAACGTTGCGGCTGATGGCGATACCTTCATCATCACTCAAGGTGATCTGGAAGGCATAGCGGGCGGCACCAATGCGTTAAAGGTCATCACTGTCGGGCAGGATTCAACTCATTAAAACGTTGTTGACTGTTTGTTAACCCTTTGCCCGATAATTATACGGCGCGGCAAAGGGTTCATATTAATGGCCTGAAAAATTCAGTTTTTCAGGCCATTTTTTTTGCAGATCCACTTCGATAAAACAACTTTAAAGCGCGAACGATCCCGTCATTATGGCTTTTTAAATTTCACGACTTTATTTAAAGGACTCAGATTGATTTCATCGATCACTATTTGCGACCGCGAATTAAGCACATAGGACACCGCCTCGGCGACATCTTCCGGTTCAATAAAGTGACTGGCATCATCGCCCGGCTCGAAAGACAATTGCTCAAAAAATGGAGTTTTGACCATGCCGGGATTAATCAGGCAGACCCGTACATGGCTTTTGCCGCATTCCTCGCGCAGGGCCTGAGTAAAGCCGCGCACTGCAAATTTGGCAGCGCAGTACAGCGCGCCCTTGCGGTTGCCTTTTAATGCCGCTTCCGAGCCGATAAAAATCAAGTCACTGTGACCCTTGCGTTTTAAAGCGGGCAACAGCGCCTTCACCAAAAAGGCCTGGCTGGTAAAGTTTATCCTCATCAGGTCTTCAATCTGCGCATAGGAAAACTCCTCCACCGAGCCGAACTGGCCTTTCCCGGCACAAAAAACCACCGCATCGATGCCGGGGAAGGTTTGCTCCAGTTCACGGACTTTGCGCGGTATGTCGTCTAACCGGCTTAAATCCAGTTGCATGGGAGTGAAATTATCCAGCTGCCGGATAAACTTGCCGCTATCGCGGGACACGCCGATCACATGATGCCCCTGTTGCAATAAATTCCTGGCGATCGCGCGGCCTATGCCGGAACTGGCTCCGGTCACCAGAACTGTGCGTTTAATAAGATTCATAACTAATTTCTCATTAATAATTATCACCACGAAGACACGAAGAAATAAAGCTTCGTGTTCTTCGTGGTGAATAAAAGCTTTTTTAGTCGTCTATTTACCATCATGCCGAACAAAATTACGTGCATGGAAAAAACTTGTCGGCTGGAATATAGTTTAAGAGTTGTTCGGCGCAGTAGTGCATCATCTCCTGCTCCAGTTCCTGCTTGTAGGAAACCATGCCTTGCTGGCTGACCAAGGGACTCGCAAAGAGCTTTTCTTCAGGATACAGTTTGTGCACTTTTTTAAAAAAGTTCTCCGGCAGCCTGAATACGCCGAGACTGACCGAATGCAGCCGGTTTAAATCGATACGGGAAAAAACCTGCTCGAACAACTCCCGATACTGCTGTTGGTAGCCGGATTGATAAATCAGCGGATCAAAGCGCAACCCGATTTGCCAGCCCTGTTCCTGCACTTTGCACAGCGCATCCAGACGGCGGGCTACCGATGGTGCTTTGGCTTCGACTTTTCCGGCGACCTGATCCGGCGACAGGCTGAACGCCACGATGCAACGGGGTAGTGGTTCCCGGTTTAACAGGCTCCTGACCTGGGTGCTTTTGGTTCTTAATTCCAGCCAGGCGTTGGGCAGTGTTGTAAAAAACGGCAAAAACTGCTCGGCAAAGCCGGTGACCGGCTCCAAGGCCAGGCTGTCGCAATCGTAGCCGGAAAAAAAATGCAGGTTTTCGCTTGGCGATTCGATGCACAGTTGGCGGATGTCCTGCTGGAAATCCTCGTAATTGACAAACAGCACGTAGTTGGCCGACTGGTACATGCCCTGCAAAAAACAATACCGGCAATCGTACAGGCAGTTGAGCATGTGCGAGAAGTAGTAATTTCTTTCCGCCCCGATGCCGTAACCCAAGGGCGCAGGCAGCGCAAAGTTTTTATATTTTTCCGCCAGTATCAACGCGGGTTGCTGCTTTTGCAGGCGGAAGTTTTGCGCCTTGGGGTTAAATACTTCGCCGTAACGGCGGCAGGTTATTTTCCTGGCTTGCGGGAATCTCGCAACAATATCCAAAACACGCGGGTGTTGCAGGATGGCTTCTTCGATGTAAATGGTTTCGATCATAAGCTCTGTTTATCGTTTAGTGCGTGTAATGTAGCACAGCTTGCCTGCTCAAAAGGCTTGTGATTTATCACACAGCCCTCATATAGGGTAAAATACTTTCAACTCAACAATCACATTATCAACCATGAAAACAAACAAGATAGGTTTTATCGGCGGCGGCAACATGGCGTCCAGCCTGATCAGCGGATTGATTGCCAGCGGCCATGCCCCTGAACAGATTTGGGTGTCGGATATTAACCCGGATACGCTGACAGCCCTGAAACAGGATCTGACCGTCAACACGTCGGCAAACAACGATGACGTCATCAATGCGGCCGATGTCGTGGTGCTGGCGGTCAAGCCGCAGACGCTGAGCGCTGTCGCGCAAAGTATCGCTGCGCTGGTTCAGCAGAAAAAATCGCTGGTGGTCTCGATCGCCGCCGGCATTAACCAGAACAGCTTAAGCCATTGGCTGGGCGCCGATACCGCGATCGTGCGCTGCATGCCCAACACCCCGGCGCTGGTGTTGACCGGCGCTACGGCATTACATGCCAACGACAAGGTCACGGCCGAGCAACGCGACCTGGCGGAAAATATTTTACGTGCGGTCGGTATCGCGCTGTGGGTTGACGATGAGGCCGAACTGGATGCGGTGACCGCCGTTTCCGGCAGCGGACCCGCTTATTATTTCCTGCTGATGGAAGCCATGGAAAAAGCCGCTCTGGAACTGGGCCTGAGCCAAGAGACCGCGCGTTTGCTGGTGCAGCAAACCGCATTAGGCGCGGCTAAAATAGCGCTGGAGTCGACCGAATCGCCGGAACAGCTGCGCAAGCGCGTCACCTCGCCCGGCGGCACCACGCAGCAAGCCATAGAAACTTTTGAGCAAGGCGGCTTTACCGAGCTGGTTTCAAAAGCGTTACATGCGGCACGAGACCGCTCAATTGAAATGTCTAAACAAATGGAGAATTCGTAATGGATTCAAGCTACATGACCGACCCGGCTATTTTTATCATCGACTCGCTGCTTTCGCTGTACATCCTGGCGGTGCTGCTGCGCTTTTTATTGCAATGGTGCGGCGCCGATTTTTACAACCCGATCTCCCAGTTTCTGGTCAAGGCGACCCACCCGCCGTTAAAACTGCTGCGCCGCTTTGTGCCGTCCATCGGCAAGATTGACACCTCCTCGCTGGTGCTGGTGATGGGGCTGCAAATGCTGGCCGATTTTTCGATACTGTTGTTGAAAGGCGTCGCGATCAGCATCGGCGCATTGACCATTTTATCGCTGACCCAACTGGTTTCGCTGTTGATCAATATCTTCATCTATGCGGTATTTGCCAGAGCCATACTCAGCTGGATGAATCCCGGTACGTTTAGTGCTGCATCGTCTGTCTTGTACAGCCTGACCGAGCCTGTGCTTAACCTCTGCCGTAAATTTATTCCCGATCTGGGCGGCATCGACTTGTCGCCGTTGGCTGCGCTAATGCTGTTGCAACTGGCAAAAATGGTCATACTGCCGCCGCTGCATCAACTAGCCAGCTTGATCGGTTGAGCTGGTACTACTGGGAACATGGGGTTTTGACCTTGAACCTCCATGTTCAACCTAAAGCCAGCAAGGACGAATGGGCGGGGCTGCATGGAGAAAGGCTGAAGCTCCGAGTCAAGGCTGCGCCGATCGACGGCAAGGCCAATCAGCATTTGATCGCCTTTATAGCCGATGAGTTTGGAGTCAGTAAATCGGCCTGCAAGCTGATAACGGGGGAGTCCGGCCGGGAAAAACGTATCGCGATCAGTTCGCCGAAGAAGTTTCCATCCCTGCCGGACTCTCTGCAATTTGATATTTCCTTGTGACCTCCGTTGAAGCCCAGGTTTTCCCTGTTTTTCACCCGTTCCTTCAGCATCTGTTATCTTTGCAATATAATTTAATTTTTCAGGCAAAATCACACATCCGCCATGCAAACACGTGCTTTTTCAGTCAGTTTTTTTCTAGTTTGTTTCCTTTGTTTAAGTAGCCAGTCTGCGTTTGCCAAGAAAATGTACCGCTGGGTCAATGAGAATGGCGAAACCGTTTTCTCCGACCAAGTGCCGCCGGAGCATGCCCAGTTGCGGAGGGAATCGCTGAACGAAAAAGGCCGGGTTGTTGAAGTCACTGAACAGGCAAAAACGAAAGAACAGCAGGCTATCGATGACAGGCTGAACGCGTTAAAAAAAGCCCAGGAAAAAATTATCGCCCAGCAGGCGGCTAACGACAAAGTGCTGCTCAGCACCTTCCGTAACCTGAAAGACATGGAATCGAGCCTTTACGCAAAAATGCAATCTCTGGATGCGCAGCGGAATGTGGCTCAAGCCAATTTAAAGCGCGTTGAAAATCAACTGGAGACGCAGCAAAAGAAAGCCGCGGAACTCGAACGCAACGGCAAAAAAATCCCGGCAACGTTGCTGGACGAAATCAAACAAACAGAAGCCCAGATTCAAGCCGCTTACGCTGAAATAAATAAACAGATCGAAAAAAAGAACCGCGCCAAGGCCGAATTTGAAGCGGATATTGAACGCTATAAATTTTTAACCCAGGGGAATACCGATCCATCAAACGCGCCAGACCTATCTGTACAAGCCAAAGCCGCCGCCGAGATCGGCCTGTATGCCTGCGAGACTGATGAACTATGCGCAAAGGCCTGGGCTAGCGCTCATGAGTTTATCAAGGCCCATGCCACGACTCCGATCGATACCGATACCGACAAATTGATTATGGGCCGTGCGCCTGCAAGCGACAGCGATCTAAGTTTGTCGGTGTCAAAAATAGAAGATGAGAATAAAAAACAGCAGCTTTTTCTCGATATACGCTGCCGGGAATCATCGCTAGGAACGGAACTCTGCGCCAGCCAGAAAGTCCGGGAGTTACGCTCGGCGTTCAAGCCCTATATCGAATCAATGTTGGACAAATGAGGATTTTGAATATTTTTTATAAACATAATAGCCGATGATGGCTGTGCTGAGCCATCCGGTCACTAAAGGTCCGACGACATAGTTATAGCTGCTGACCAGATAAAGATATTCCGAATTTAAATTCGGATTGAACAAGGTGCCGTTCATTTTTATTTGCCACACCCACCCGGCATGACAACCGATGCATAGACCTAAACTTTCTTTGGCCTGCGTTCTGATGACGGCGAGAAAAGCGCCGACGACCAGCAATGAAAGGAATGCCGATGCATTTTCCGGGTTCAGTACATTAGCCAATGCTTCGCCCAGCAAGGTAAAACCGCTTAACAGCTGGGCCTGTTGAAAAGGTATCTCGGTTTTGCTGTCCAGGAAATGCAAAGCCGCATAATAAATTGAGCTGATTAAAATGGCCGCTATGACCGGCAAGTTCTTTTTTAAACCCGCCAATAACACCCCTCGAAAAACCGATTCCTCAAAGGCCGCAATCAATAGCGCCAGCAATAAAGACAGCATTATTTTTTTAACTATGAAACCGGCTGTCCAGGGCTCCGATTGATCAACGGTGTCGATGCCGAGAATATACAGGGTGATAAATATCGGCATCAGGGTGATAAATCCCAGACCGAACCCTTGTAATACCTGCTTCAAAAAAATGGCTCTCGCAGCAAAGCCTAAATCGCTCTTGTTAAATTTCAGATAGGCCACGGCCGGAAAAATACTCAGCACTAAGAATAACTGGGTCGATTTGGTGATTATTTTGGATAAAGGAAGCTGGCCATCTATACCCTGAAAAATAAAGTAACCTACGATACAAGCTAACGATGCGGCTGCGAGCAATACCAAAAGAGGCATTATTGAATTGATGATATATCTGCTCATTTGTCGCTCCTGCCAAAATCGCCCCATAACAACTGCACAGCGGTTAAGGCGGCGATTGATGCGGTTTCTGTTCTTAATATGCGGCTGCCTAAACGGACGGGTATGAAGCCGGAGGCTTTCGCTATGTCCCGTTCCCGATCGGAAAATCCGCCTTCGGGGCCGGTCAGTAAGGTTACCCTTCGACTAGGCTCAGGACAGGCTTCCATGGCTTCGGGTTTTAATTCCGTTAATGTCGTTTCCGCATAAGGGTCGAGAAATACTTTCAGGCCCTGTTGGTTGCCAACCCAGTCTTGCAACTGTTCAACTTCCGGCAGTGCGGGCAGGGTGGTCCTGCCGCTTTGCTCGGCGGCATGTTGAACTATTTTTTGCCAGTGCAATAAGCGCTGCGGCTTTTTTTCGCCTTTGAATTGCACCACGCAACGCTCGGTCAATAGCGGGGTGATGTGGTTGACGCCCAGCTCCACGGCTTTTTGCACGGTCAAATCCATCCTGTCGCCCCGCGAGACGGCTAGTCCCAAGATGACCTGCAACGGAGACTCCACACTGCGGTCGCTCCATTGCTCGACCGTAATCAGCACGGCCTTCCGGCCGGCTTCTGCAACAGTGCATAAATATTCCCCACCCTGGCCGTTAAATAAAATGACTGGGTCATCTTTTTTTAACCGCAACACCGTCCTGACATAATGGCCGTTGTCATCATCCAGTTCGATGAGTTTGCCTGTAGCCAGCGATGCCGGTGTATATAATCTGGAAACTCGCATAATCAGTCCTTAACCGCCTGTTGTATGCCTTGCCAAGCCACATCGGCAATCAACAAGAGTTCATTTTCGGTAACAATGTAGGGTGGCATGAAATAAATAACGTTGCCCAAGGGCCGCAATAATACACCTTGAGACAGCGCGTATTGATAGACTTTAAGCCCGCGGCGCTCCTGCCAGGGATAAGGTTCGCGGGTGCGTTTGTTTTTGACCAGCTCAATCGCCAGGATCATGCCGGTTTGCCTGACTTCTGCGACATTCGGATGATCATGAAAACGCGCCGCCGCTTTCGCCATGCTATCGGCCAAGGATTTGTTTTTTTCGATGATGTTGTGCTGCTGGAAAATATCGATGGTGGCAAGTGCGGCCCTGCATGCCAGCGCATTGCCGGTATAGCTGTGCGAATGCAGGAATGCGCTCATCGCCTGATAATCGGCATAGAACGCCTGGTACACCTGATCGGTGGTCAGCACCGCCGACAACGGCAAATAGCCGCCGGTCAAGCCTTTGGACAAGCACATGAAATCGGGGCTGATTACCGCTTGCTCACAAGCAAACAATGTACCAGTGCGTCCGAAACCGACCGCGATTTCATCGGCGATTAAATGCACGTTGTATTTATCGCAGGCGGCGCGCAGCAATTTCAAATAGACCGGATCATACATGCGCATATTGCCTGCGCATTGCACCAAAGGCTCAATGATGACCGCGCAAACCGCGTCATTGTGTTGTTGCAGTGTCTGTTCCATCAGGGCAAAGCGGCGGGTCGAATAATCGGCCCATGACTCGCCGGGTTCGCGGAGGTAACAGTCCGGGCCGGGGACGGTGATGACATCCATTAATAACGGTGCGTAGGTTTCTTTATAGAGCGACACATTGCCGACGGCCAGTGCGCCTAAGGTCTCGCCGTGATAACTGTTTTCCAGCGTGATGAATCTGGTTTTTTGGGTTTGCCCGAGGTTGCGCCAATAGTGGAAGCTCATCTTCAGCGCGACTTCCACCGCAGAAGAACCGTTGTCGGCATAAAAACAACGGTTCAGTCCTTCCGGCGTTATTTCAACCAGTTTTTCCGCCAGTTTGACCGCTGACTGATGAGTGAATCCGGCAAAAATCACATGTTCCAGCGTATCGAGCTGGTCTTTTAGCGCCGCATTGATTATAGGATTGGCATGGCCGAATAAATTGACCCACCATGAGCTGATCGCATCGAGATAGCGGTTGCCGTCAAAGTCTTCCAGCCAAACGCCTTGCCCTTTTTTGATCGGAATAATCGGGAAGGTTTCGTGATCTTTCATTTGCGTGCAGGGATGCCACAATATGGAAAGGTCTCGATCGGAAAGGGATTGGTTGGACGGCATAAGCTAAAGGTTCAGATTGGTAGCCGTTCCCAATGGCGCTTGGGAACGAGTGTGATTTTTGCTGCTATACGGATTTTGAACGCGGCCACGATTTGAGTGGTGTTTTTATTTTTGAGGCTTGATGTGCAAATTGTCCAAAATCGCCAGGGTAGGTGCGGCCTGATTCATCGTGTAAAAATGCAGTCCGGGTGCGCCGCCGTCAAGAAGACGTTGGCAAAGGTTGCTGACTACATCCAGGCCGAATGCCTGCACGGATTCCTTGTCATCGCCAAAACTCTCCAGACGTTTTCTGAGCCAACGGGGAATATCCGCGCCGCACATTTCCGAAAAGCGGAACAATTGTGTGTATTGGGTAATCGGCATAATGCCGGGTACGATGGGGATTGTTATGCCGTTTTTCTCACAGGCGTCAACAAAATAAAAATATGCTTCGGCATTGTAAAAATACTGTGTAATGGCGGCATTGGCGCCCGCCGCCACTTTACGCTTGAAGTTCTTGAAATCTTCCACGCCGTTGGCGGCTTGCGGATGGACTTCGGGGTAGGCCGCTACGTGGATCTGAAAATGATCACCGGTTTCCTGGCGGATAAACTCGACCAGCTCATTGGCATAGCGGAATTCTCCCGCTGACATCATGCCTGAGGGTAAATCACCTCTTAAGGCAACAATCTTGGTAATGCCATGATCCTGATAATCCTTCAGAATGGCGCGAATATTATCTTTGGTTGAGGCCACGCAAGATAAATGCGGTGCGGCGGCGACGCCTTTGGCTTGAATTTCGATGACCGTAACGAAGGTTTTATCGCGGGTTGAGCCACCGGCGCCAAAAGTAACGGAAAAAAAGTCGGGATTGAGTTTTGCCAGTTTGCTCTGAACAATTTGCAAACTTGCCGCGCCTTCTTCGGTTTTTGGCGGGTAAAATTCGAAACTGAACAGTTGGGGATGCTGTTTTTGCGATTGCATTTTATGGTCTCACTGACGGGAATCTAAAATGTATCGTTCCCACGGTTTCTGCCGGGATACCGCTGTGGAGCCATTGCGTTCCGTGCCGCAAAAACGGCACGGATTGCATTCCCACGGGGACCGTGGGAACGATGATTAATCAATAACGGTAATGATCGGCTTTAAACGGCCCATCAACCGGAACATTGATGTATTTGGCTTGCGCTTCAGTCAACACGGTCAAATTAACGCCCAATTGCTTCAGGTGTGATCGGGCAACTTTTTCGTCCAGTTTTTTAGGCAGTATGTAAACCTTGTTTTCATACTGGGCGGAATTTTTCCAAAGTTCAATTTGCGCCAGAACCTGGTTACAGAACGAGTTAGACATTACAAAACTTGGATGTCCTGTAGCGCAGCCCAGATTAACCAAACGGCCTTCAGCCAGGATGATCAGACGTTTGCCGTCAGGAAAAATCACATGATCAACTTGAGGTTTGATGTTTTCCCAAGTGTATTGACGCAATGAAGAAATTTCAATTTCCGCATCGAAGTGACCGATGTTGCAGACAATCGCCTGGTCTCTCATTGCAAGCATGTGCTGATGGGTAATGATATTGAAGTTGCCGGTTGCGGTAACAAAAATATTGGCAAGAGGTGCGGCCTCTTCCATCGTTACCACGCGATAACCTTCCATCGCCGCCTGCAATGCGCAGATTGGGTCGATTTCGGTGATCCATACCGTAGCCCCTAGGCCGCGCAAGGATTGCGCACAACCTTTGCCGACATCGCCGTAACCGCAGACTACGGCGATTTTTCCGGCGATCATCACGTCGGTAGCGCGCTTGATGCCGTCAACCAAGGATTCGCGGCAACCGTACAGGTTGTCGAATTTTGATTTTGTTACCGAATCGTTAACATTGAATGCGGGAACTTTTAACGTGCCTTTGGCGACCATTTCATACAGACGCAATACGCCGGTAGTGGTTTCTTCGGACAAGCCTTTAATATCGGCCATTAATTCAGGATATTTTTCATGCATCATGACGGTTAAATCGCCGCCATCATCCAGAATCATGTTCGGGCGCCAGCCGTCAAGACCGTCAATGGTTTGAGCGATACACCATTCGGCTTCTTCTTCTGTTTCGCCTTTCCATGCAAAAACAGGAATGCCAGCCGCCGCCATTGCGGCAGCGGCATGATCTTGTGTAGAAAAAATATTGCAGGAAGACCAACGCACTTCTGCGCCTAATGCAGTCAGGGTTTCAATCAATACTGCTGTCTGAATGGTCATATGCAGACACCCTGCAATACGAGCGCCTTTTAATGGTTGTTCGCTGCCATATTCTCCACGTAGCGCCATTAAGCCCGGCATTTCAGTTTCGGCGATATTGATTTCTTTGCGGCCCCATTCTGCCAGAGCAATGTCGGCGACTTTATAATCTGGTTGGCTCATTATGTTTCCCGTATTTAGTGTTTAATTAAAGGCCGGCAGCATCTTTTAATGCGTCAACTTTATCGGTCTTTTCCCAGCTAAAGGAATCTTCGGTACGTCCGAAATGACCATACGCCGCAGTTGTTTGGTAGATAGGCTTTAACAGGCCTAACATTGCAATCAAGCCTTTAGGTCTTAAATCAAAATTGTCTCTGACAATTTGCACCAGTCTGTCTTCGCTGATTTTGCCCGTGCCAAACGTTTCAACCGTAATAGATGTAGGTTCTGCAACACCGATCGCGTAAGAAACCTGAATTTCACAGCGTTCGGCTAATCCGGCCGCAACAATGTTTTTTGCTACATAGCGCGCCATGTATGCCGCTGAACGGTCAACTTTTGATGGATCTTTGCCTGAAAACGCACCGCCGCCGTGTCTTGCCATGCCGCCGTAGGTGTCAACGATAATTTTACGTCCGGTTAAGCCACAGTCGCCGACAGGGCCGCCGATAACGAACTGACCGGTAGGGTTAATGAAATATTTGGTATCTTTATGCAGCCATTCTTTAGGCAAAATCGGCAGGATAATTTCATCCATCACCGCTTCATGCAATGCTTTGGTAGCAATATCAGGTGAATGTTGGGTAGATAAAACAACCGCATCGATGGCTACGGGTTTGTTGTTTTCGTAGCGAAAAGTAATCTGGCTTTTCGCATCAGGGCGGAGCCAAGGCAAGGTTTTATTTTTGCGTACTTCAGCTTGGCGCTTGACCAGCAGGTGAGAATAGGTGATCGGCGCCGGCATCAATACATCGGTTTCATTGCTGGCATAACCGAACATTAAGCCTTGATCGCCCGCACCTTGTTCATGGTTTTCTGCTTCATCGACACCCATTGCAATATCAGCCGATTGCTTGCCTATTGCATTTAAAACTGCACAACTTTGACCGTCGAAACCTATATCGCCATGGTCATAGCCGATGTCACAGACAACTTTTCGAACCAGGGCTTCAAGATCAACCCAGGCGTTGGTGGTTACTTCGCCCGCCAAAACAACCATGCCGGTTTTTACCAGCGTTTCGCAAGCAACTCGTGAACGAGGATCTTGAGCCAACAAGGCATCAAGCACCGCATCTGAAATTTGATCCGCAACCTTGTCAGGATGCCCTTCTGAAACTGATTCTGATGTAAAAGAATAATTATTGCTCACGATACCACCTTGCTAAAATGTAAAACCCAGATGTACAAAAGGCTGCTGATGCAGCCTTCTTGTGTATGGTGGGCCCTGTAGGACTTGAACCTACGACCTGCCGATTATGAGTCGGACGCTCTAACCAACTGAGCTAAGGGCCCTTATGTATTAATTACTCGCCATCCAGAAAGCAGCGCAATTGCTCTGATCTTGAAGGATGTCTAAGTTTCCTTAATGCTTTGGCTTCAATTTGACGGATTCTTTCACGCGTCACGTCGAATTGCTTGCCTACTTCTTCCAGCGTATGGTCGGTATTCATATTGATGCCAAAACGCATCCGCAGAACTTTTGCTTCTCTTGCCGTTAAGCCAGCCAACACATTTTGTGTCGATTCACGCAAACCGGCAATCGTTGCAGCTTCAACCGGGGACAATACTTTAGCATCTTCTATGAAATCTCCCAAATGAGAATCTTCATCGTCGCCAATAGGGGTTTCCATTGAAATAGGTTCTTTGGCGATTTTTAATACCTTGCGAACTTTGTCTTCAGGCATTTCCATGCGTTCCGCCAGCTCTTCCGGCGTTGCTTCCCGTCCCAATTCCTGAAGTATTTGCCTGGAAATTCGATTCAATTTATTGATCGTTTCGATCATATGCACCGGAATACGAATAGTTCGGGCCTGATCCGCAATCGAGCGGGTGATGGCTTGCCTGATCCACCATGTTGCATAGGTTGAAAACTTATATCCGCGACGGTATTCGAATTTATCGACGGCTTTCATTAAGCCGATATTGCCTTCCTGAATCAAATCCAGAAATTGTAATCCACGATTAGTATATTTTTTAGCTATTGAAATGACCAGCCTTAAATTAGCCTCGATCATTTCTTTTTTCGCGCGTCTTGCTTTGGCTTCGCCAATAGACATGCGCCGGTTAATGTCCTTTAGCCCGCTAATGGTTAGGCCATACTCCACTTCTATATCGGTAAGTGTTTTTTGGGCTTTTCTTGCTTCTTTTTCGCGTTCTTTCAGTGCTTGCGAGTATTTGCTTGCGTTCAAGTACTGATCGAGCCATTCTGAACTGGCTTCATTCTCAGTAAAGGAGGCGATAAATTCCTTGCGCGGCATCTTTGCATGGTTAACGAAAATGTCCATGATCAGTCTTTCCTGCTCACGCACGGCAGCAACACCGTCAGGAATGATAGCTGTCAATTTCTTTAAATACTGAGGAGTCCATTTAAACTCCATAAACAAATCAGCCAACGCTTCAAATTCTTTTTCTGTTTTATCGCTCAAATAGCCATGCTTTTTGATGGCTGCAGCGGCTATTTTTAACTGCTTTCTGAGCGTGTCAACCTTGTCTTTAACCTCTTCGTAATTTAGCCCTTTCGGCTCTTCTTCGGCTGCAACGGCGGCTGTTTCTTCGAGATCGTCACCGATTGGCAAAGCCGTGACAAAATCATCGGGCTCGCTTAAATCCACAAAACCGGAAATTAAATCTGTCAGGCGAATACCGCCTTCTTCGCTGGATATATTATCAAACGATTGCAAAAAATCTTCAACAACGATGCAGGAGCGAGCGATGGCCTTAACCAGTTGCTGCTGTCCTTCTTCAATGCGCTTGGCAATTTTTAATTCGTCGGCGCGAGTCAATAATTCCACTGAGCCCATTTCCCGCATATACATGCGCACCGGGTCTGTGGTTCTGCCGAACTCGCTATCGACAGAAGCTAAAGCAGCAACTTCCTCGGCATCTTCATCGTCCGTAGTAACGGCTGCTGAGTCGGTAATCAGGGAATCTTCGTCCGGTGCGACCTCATAAACCTGAATCCCCATATCATTGATCATGCCAATGATATCTTCAATTTGTTCAGGATCAACAATGTCGCTGGGCAAGTGATCATTGACCTCGGCATAAGTCAGGTAACCCTGTATTTTGCCTTTGGCTATCAATTGTTTGAGTTGGGACTGCTGCTGTTCTTGATTCATCATTTACTCACGGAAGACTTTAGTTCGACCTAGCTTCGCCGAACCAAAAATTATACTACAAATTCCTATTATTTTGCACCAAACTATTTAGCTGTCAGCATTTTTCGCAGCAGCTCTTTCTCCTGTGCATCCAATCCTCTGATCTTGTCTTTATCCAGCAGTCTAGCCAAACTGGCTTCTCTGGCTTGGATTAATAGCCTGTTCAGTGCGTCGCAAAATACCGTCTCTATCTTGTCGTCAGGAACCTGTAAGTCTAAAAAAGCCAAGGCTTTTATAGGTTTTTCTTCGGTGGCGTCTCGATAGCACTCCACCAAGACAGGCATGGTTGCCGGGTTTTTATCTGCAATCGTTTGCAGGATATTCATAAATAAGGCGGCGCCTTTGAATTCCAGTCCGTCCCAGTCAATTTCGCGTTGCTCAACTATCTCGGCCAGTCGAGGGTTCTGGATCAGCAAGGCGATCGCTACGCGCGCCGAAGATAATCTGCCGCTATTTGGTAGTGGTTTTCTATGTATTTCCGGGCGCTGTTTTGAGCTTTGCTTGGGAGTAAGTGTAGCTGTATTCTCCAAAACATCCAGGCCGGTCCAGCCCGATAATTCTTTTAGTCGGGCAAGCATCATTTCTTTAAAAATACTCTCCGGCAATTTTTCCAGATACGGCTTAGCTTTGTTTACCAGTTGTGCTCGGCCCTCCATTTCGGACAGATTCAGTTCGTTCGAGACGCGTCCAAAAAAATATTCCGATAAGGTTTCGGCTGCCTGTACACGGGCAGTAAAGCCGTCAATTCCCTCTTCTCTTATCAGTGAATCGGGGTCATGATTTTGTGGTAACAGCATAATGCGAATCTGTCGCCCATCCTTTAAGCTGGAAAAGGCCGGTTCCATTGCTCTCCATGCTGCTTCCCGCCCAGCTTTATCTCCATCGAAACAAAATATCAGTTCCGAGGTAAACCGGAATAATAAATCCAGGTGGGCTTGCGATGCCGCCGTCCCGAGCGCTGCGACCGCGTAATGGATGCCGAACTGAGCTAAGGCGATAACATCCATATAGCCCTCAACAATCAAAATCCTCTGGGGTTTGGCATTCTTTTCCAGTAGCTCATATAAGCCGTAAACTTCCTTGCCTTTGTGAAATAAGGGCGTTTCCGGGGAATTCAAGTACTTGGGCAAAGAATTATCGAGTACTCGCCCGCCAAAGCCGATGATGCGGGAGCGTTTATCCCTGATCGGAAACATGATGCGACCGCGAAAGCGATCATAAATCTGCCCGCCTTCTTTGCTGACTAGCATGCCGGCCTCAAGCAATAGTTTCTGGTCAAATTGATTCGCCAAAGCTTGCCATTCGTCAGGTGCGTAGCCCAGCATGAAGTCGCTGGCGCAATCGCCGCTGACGCCTCTGCTTTTTAAGTATTCAACGGCCTTTTTTCCTTCGGCGCTAGTTCGCAGCTGATCCGCGTAAAAGGCTGCTGCTTTCTCCATTAGCGCATACAGATCGTTTAGGTCTCCTTTTTTTTGTGTTGATTGATATTCGACTGATTCTCTGGGTACTTCGATCCCTGCAAATCCTGCTAGGTCTTCAACGGCCTCAACAAAGTCAAGATGGCTAAAATCCATTAGAAAGCTAATGGCGTTGCCGCTGGCTCCGCAGCCAAAGCAATAAAAGAATTGCTTTTTTCGGTTTACGGAAAAGCTGGGGGTTTTTTCGGTATGGAAAGGGCAGCGAGCGACAAAATTGTTACCCGTTTTTTTTAGAGGGACATGCGAGTCGATCAAATCGACAATATCAACCCGCACCAAAAGCTCGTCAATAAATTCGCGAGGGATTCTACCTGACACGCAATGCTCCGGCGGTTGCAGGGATGTAGGAGATAAACGCCAAAAACAGGTGCTTTAGGCGGCGCAGAATCAGTTGCAGACAAAAATCAGCAAAGAAACTATCCAGCTAGTGAGGCTTTGATTTTATTGCTCACAACCGACATGTCGGCGCGCCCCTGCATTTTTACTTTAAGCAAAGCCATGACCTTGCCCATATCCTTAATTGATTCGGCGCCGGATTCTGCAACAGCGTCCTTAACCATTAAATCAATTTCGGTCTCGGTCAGGGCTTGAGGCAAGAAGTCCTGAATCACCGGAATTTCGGCCTCTTCAATGGCTACCAGGTCGTCCCGGCCGGCCTCGGAAAATTGGCGGATGGATTCGCGGCGCTGTTTGAGCATCTTGTCGAGAACCATGATAATCCGTTCATTATCCAAGACAATGCGCTCGTCGACTTCCACCTGCTTGATGGCGGCCAAAATCAAGCGGATTACACCCAGTCTTGCTTTATCGCCGCCTTTCATGGAGGCTTTCATGTCGTCCTTGATGCGATCTATTAACAAATCCATCGTATTAACCTTGATCCTTTACAGTACAGGGCGTCCGCGACGTAGATTTTTCAGTGCGTAACGTTCACGCGCTAATTTCTTCAAGTGACGTTTAACGGCGGCGGCGCCTTTGCGTTTGCGTTCTGCGGTTGGTTTTTCATAAAACTCGCGGCGACGCACTTCTGCCAATACACCGGCTTTTTCACAAGCGCGTTTGAAGCGGCGAATCGCAATATCAAATGGTTCGTTTTCTTTGATTTTTACTGACGGCATTATAATGACCCAAATATGTTAATATTTAAAAAGTTAGGATTTTTAATCCACTGAACAAACAGAACCCTTAATTATACCTTTACTTTTATAAATTTCAAAAACTCAATGTACGTTTTAGGCATAGAAACCTCTTGTGACGAAACCGGCGTCGCCATTTATCATTCCGAACACGGCCTGTGCAGCCATCTTTTATACAGTCAAGTCGATATGCATAGCGAATACGGCGGCGTCGTCCCCGAACTGGCATCGCGCGACCATATTCGGAAACTGGTGCCCCTGATCAAGCAATGCCTAAAAGAAAGCGGATTGACCGGCAGCGATATTAACGGCATTGCCTACACCGCAGGTCCCGGCCTGATGGGGGCGTTGCTGGTTGGCGCGGCAACGGCCAGAAGCCTGGCTTGGGCGTGGCAAATTCCCGCACTTGCCGTTCATCACATGGAAGGTCATTTGCTGGCGCCCATGTTGGAAGAAAACCCGCCGGAATTTCCTTTTGTCGCGTTGCTGATTTCCGGGGGGCATACCTTGCTTGTGCGGGTTGAGGGAATCGGCCGCTATCAACTATTAGGCGAATCCCTTGATGATGCTGCCGGTGAAGCGTTTGATAAGACCGCAAAAATGCTGGGCTTGGGCTATCCCGGCGGACCGAAACTGTCCGCATTGGCAGAACAGGGTAAGCCGCAGATTAAATTTCCCCGTCCGATGACAGACCGTCCCGGATTGGACTTTAGCTTTAGCGGCTTAAAAACTTTCACGTTGAATGCCGTTAACGCCTCTGGAAAGACAGATCAAGATAAAGCCGATGTCGCAGCCGCATTCCAGCAGGCGGTTGCCGAGACGCTCAGCATCAAATGCAAGCGGGCCTTGCAGCAAACCAGCCTGAAACGACTGGTTGTTGCCGGAGGCGTCAGCGCCAACAAGCAAATCCGAGCATCCTTAACCCAAATGGTTGCCAAGGAAAATGCCCGGCTTTATTTTCCCCGGCTGCAATTTTGCACCGATAACGGCGCAATGATTGCCTATGCGGGTTGTCAGCGTTTAATGGCGGGCCAGCAACAAGGGCTGGAAATTTATGCCCGCCCTCGTTGGCCGATTAGTGAGTTATCCGGCTGTTGATCAGGCTTCTTGGCCGGCCAGCAAGCGTTGAATATTGCTCTTGTGTCGCCATAGCAAGAACACCGTCATCACTGCGGAAGCGGCAACGATGGCCTCGTTGCCGACTATAAACCAGGCAAAAACCGGCGACAGGGTCGAGGCGACTAACGCGGACAAGGATGAAATCTTGCCCAGCTTATAAATTAGGTACCAGGTCGCCATGAACGCAAGACCGAGCGCCCAGAAAAAACCGAGCAACACGCCGACCGATGTCGCAACGCCTTTGCCGCCTTTAAAACCGAAAAATACCGGGTAGAGGTGGCCTATAAACGCCGCCAAGCCGGTCGCCGCAACTAACTCAAGAGGCAGTCCCAACACATTCGCGGCATAAACCGGGATCAATCCTTTCAGCGAATCGCCCAGCAGGGTAATCGCCGCTGCTTTTTTTCCGCCGATACGCATCACATTGGTTGCGCCGGGATTGCCCGAGCCCTGCTCGCGGGGATCGGGCAATCCCATCATGCGGCAGATAATAATTGCACTGGAAATTGAGCCTATCAAATAGGCGGCCGGAATAAACAACCATTCAACCATCATGTAACCTTTTCATCATTCAGAACTTGTAAGCGCAGGGAGTTTCCCTGATACTTGGCGGTTTAAAAAAACACGCATCATAACCGGAAATCACTATGGACATCATATTTTTAGGCGGCCTGGAAATTAAAACCATCATCGGCATTTACGATTGGGAAAGAGTGACCAAGCAAACAGTCATCCTGGATATTGAGATGGCTTTCGACATTCAAAAAGCCGCAGAAACCGATGACATTCAACATACGCTTGATTACAAAACGGTTTCTCACCGGGTTATTTCTTTTGTCGAGTCCAGCCAGTTTTTTCTGGTGGAAAGATTAATTTCGGAAATTGCCGACATTATTCGCAACGAATTTAACGTGTCTTGGGTAAAAGTAACCCTGAATAAAAAAGGCGCGATCAGCGGCGCCAGCGATGTCGGCATTATCATTGAGCGGGGGGAGAAAAAATCGTGACCAGAGGCTATATCAGCATCGGCAGCAACATAAACAAGGATGTACACATTCCTGCCAGCCTCAGGGCGCTTGAACAAGCCTTCGGAAAACTGACGGTTTCAAGTATTTACGAATCCGAAGCCGTCGGCTTTACCGGCGACGTTTTCTACAATCTCGTGGTCGGTTTCGACTCCGATTTAGAAGTGAAAGCGGTTGCAAAACAGCTCAGGCAAATTGAGCTGGATAACGGCCGCACGCCCGACAGCCGGAAGTTTGCGGCGCGAACCCTCGATCTGGATCTGATTCTATACGGAGAGCTGATCGTCAACGATGGCCGCCTGCAAATACCCCGTGATGAAATCGAGCATTACGCTTTTGTGCTTGAACCTTTGGCGGAAATCGCCCCTGCCCTGAAACATCCTGTCAATCACATCAGTTATGCCGAGCTGTGGCAGCAATTCGACAAGACCGATCTCAGGCAAAAGCGCGTCATGCCGTCCTGGGCTTCAACAAAATAGGGTGCGGCCGCCATCGACGGTCAATATTTGGCCGGTGATGTAATCGGCATCCTTAATCAAAAAAAGCACCGCCTTGGCAATATCATTGGGTTCACCGCTGCGCTTTAAAGCCACCCGGTGCAGTATCTCCAGCTTGGCCGATTCGGATAAATCGTTGTCAGGCCAGAGTATCGCTCCCGGAGCCACCGCGTTGACCCGGACAGCGGGTCCCAACTCCTTGGCTAAGACCTTGGTCATCGCAGCCAGTCCGCCTTTTGCGATACTGTACACCGGATAACCGCTTAAGCCCCGTTCGGCATGGATGTCGACAATATTGACGATGCAGCCGTTATTGTCGGCCAAGGTCTTTGCCAGCGCTTGCGCCAGGAAAAACGGCGCTTTCAAGTTACTGCCCACTAGCTCGTCCCACTGCCGTTCGGTCACATCAGCCAGCGCCGTCGGATAAAAGGACGATGCATTATTGACCAATACATCGATGCCGCCCCAAGCCATGCAGGCTTCGTGGGCGACAGCCTCCAGCTCGGCCATGTTCAGTAAGTCTGCCTGCATGACTTTTGCCGAACCGGGCCGCAGATGATTCAGTTCATCGCAAAGCTGTTGCGCCTCTGCCGCGGAAGACCGGTAATGCAGAAAAACATTGCAGCCTTCGCTATGCAGCAACCGGGCACAAGCCGCGCCTATGCGCTTGGCTGCGCCGGTAATCAGCACATTTTGGGCGGCGGCTTTCATCAGGCTTGTTGAGCCAGACTTTTACTCGCCACTTCGTAGACATCCTTGGAAATCGCTTCGGTGGTCATGATCCGTTCCAACTGCGCCTTCATCAGCGCTTGCCTGCCTTCATCGTATCTGCGCCACGATGTTAATGCGCCGACCATGCGCGAGGCGATCTGCGGGTTCAAGGTGTTCAGCGCGATAATCTGGTCGGCGAGGAAGCGATAGCCTTGCCCGTCGGCCGCGTGAAAATGCAGCGGATTGGACTGGCTGAATGCGCCTATCAACGACCTGACGCGGTTCGGGTTTTTCAAGTCGAACGCCGGGTGCCGCATTAACGCCTGAACGGTCGCAAAAGTGTCGGGCATACTGCCGGAGGCTTGCAGCGCAAACCATTTGTCGATAACCAGGGCTTCGTCCCGCCATTGGTGATAAAAACTGTCCAGGCACTGCTGCTTGGCCGGATGCGGGTTATTGACGATGACCGCTAACGCCGCCATTTGGTCGGTCATGTTTTTGGCGGTGTTAAATTGCTGCTGCGACAGTTTATGGATGTGACTGTTTTCCAGCTTGCTTAAATAACTCAAGCAGGTGTTTTTGATGCGCCTGCGGCCTATTGCTCCGGCGTCGAATTTTCCCGATTCATCCCGATGATTACCTTGATATAACGCCTGGAACTGCGATTGCAGCTGTTCGGCCAACGTCAACGTGACAAACTCGCGGGCGGCATGGATGGCTTCCACATCGACAATCTGCATTTGTTCGGCCAGATAGGTTTCCGAGGGCAGACTTAACAGCAAAGAAAAATACGACAAGTCGTCCCACGGTTGCTCCAGCACCTGTTTAAAGGCATTGATCATGATCGGATTGACGGCCATGTCCCGGCCGTTTTGCAGGTCGGCAATCAGCCCTGTAATGATCTGTCCGGCCAATTGCTGTCCGGCTTCCCAGCGGTTAAAGGTGTCGCTGTCGTAGCTTAGTAAGAACGCCAGCTCATCCAGGCTGCGCTCGATCGTCAGTTTAACCGGCGCTGAAAAGCCTCTCAGGATCGAAACGATCGGTTGTTCGTTTAAACCTTCAAAGGTAAAAGCCTGTTCGGATTGCGTGAGTTGCAGTATGACTTCATCGCAGACTTGATCGCCGCCTTGCAGCTTGCAAGGCGCTACGGAGCCGTCTTTGTTAAGCAAACCCACAGTCACCGGAATATGCAGCGGCTCTTTAACCGGCTGCCCCGGAGTCGGCGGGCAGCTTTGGCCGATGGTCAGCGTCAGGGTTTGCGCGGATGAGTCGTAGTGCTGGCGGACGCTTAATACCGGCGTTCCGGCTTGGGAATACCAGCGGCGGAACTGGCTTAGGTCAACGCCGTTGGCGTCTTCCATTGCGCTGACAAAATCATCGCAAGTCACTGCCTGCCCGTCATGACGCTCAAAATACAAATCGCTGCCTTTGCGAAAGCCTTCAGCACCCAGCAGGGTGTGGATCATCCGCACCACTTCGGCGCCTTTTTCATACACGGTCAGGGTGTAAAAATTGTTGATTTCTATATAGGCGTCGGGGCGTATCGGATGCGCCAGAGGGCCTGCGTCTTCGGCAAACTGGCGGGTGCGCAGCATGTTGACATCTTCGATGCGTTTAACGGCCTTGGAGGTACGGTCGCCGGTAAACTCCTGGTCGCGGAATACCGTAAAGCCTTCTTTCAAGCTGAGCTGGAACCAGTCCCGGCAGGTGATGCGGTTGCCGGTCCAGTTATGGAAATATTCATGGCCGATCACGCCTTCAATATGTTCATAATCGGAGTCGGTCGCGGTATCGGGGCGCGCCAATACGAACTTGGTGTTGAATACGTTAAGCCCCTTGTTTTCCATCGCGCCCATGTTGAAGTGGCCCACCGCGACGATCATATATAAATCGAGGTCGTACTCGCGGCCGTACACTTGTTCATCCCAGCTCATCGCGTTTTTCAGCGATTGCATCGCATGGTCGCATTTGTCGATGTCGTGTTTTTCGACAAAGATTTGCAGGTCGATGTCTCGGCCGGACTGCGTGGTAAAACGGTCGCCGATGCATTCCAGCTGCCCCGCAACCAGTGCGAACAGATAGCACGGCTTGTTGAACGGGTCTTCCCAGGTCACCCAGTGGCGGTTATCCGGCAGCTCCCCTTCAGCGACTTTGTTGCCGTTGGATAACAGAACCGGATAGCGGTCTTTGTCGCCGACCAGCGTCGTGGTGAACAGCGTCATCACATCGGGGCGATCGAGGAAATAGGTGATTTTCCTGAAGCCTTCCGCCTCGCACTGGGTGCATAGCATGCCGTTGGACAGGTACAACCCTTCCAAAGCGGTGTTGGCTTTCGGGTTGATTGTGTTGTCGATGGTCAGCACAAAGCGCTGCTGCTGCGGGACATCATGAATGATTAACGAGTCCTGGGTTTGCAGGTATTGAGCCTTGCTTAAGTCGCCGTCATCCAGGTTAACGCGGATCAGTTTCAGGTTTTCGCCCGACAAGGTCAGCGAGGTGTCGCGGGACTGGCTCGCAGGGTTGCGGCTTAGCGTGAGCCGCGAACTGACCAAGGTGTTTTCGTCGTCCAGGGTAAACTTTAAGGCGACGCTGTGAACCAGATATTCGGGTACGGTGTAGTCTTTTAGATAAATGGTTTGTGGATTAGGGTCGCGCATTATTTATACCTGCTGTGGTGATCGGAAGCCCTGATGATTTTGGCTGCGAAAAGAGTGATGAGTAACCAAGCTGTTAAAAAACAAACACCGCCAATGGGGGTGATCATGCCTAGCCAGTTAAGATTGAGGATAGCCAGTAAATACAAGCTGCCGGAAAACAGCAAGATGCCCGCGAACATCAACCATCCGGCCCAGTGCAATAATCTGGAGTCCGACGCTTGCCGGCTGATCAGCGCAACGCCGATCAGGCTCAGCGCATGGTACATTTGATACGTCACACCGGTTTGGTAGATGGCCAACAGCTCCGGGCTGATGACGGCTTTCAAACCATGAGCGCCAAATGCGCCCATGCCGACGCCGATCAATGCGCTTAATGCGCCGAGAAATAAAAAAATCGATTTCATTTATTTTTCCATCAGTCTGGGCATCAGCTGCACCAGATTGCAGGGTCGGGTGCGGTGATCGAGTTGATCTTTGATTAAGTCGTCCCAAGCGGTGCGACAAGCGCCCGACGAGCCGGGCAGGCAAAAAATGTAGGTTGCATTGGCGACGCCGGCAATCGCCCTGGATTGGATGGTTGAGGTTTTAATGTCCTGGTAGGAAAGCATTCTGAAGACCTCGCCAAAACCGTCCAGCAGCTTGTCCAGCAACGGCGTAACCGCCTCAGGCGTGCCGTCCCTGCCGGTTACGCCGGTGCCGCCGGTGCTGATCACGACATTAACCTCATCAGCGGCAATCCAGTTCGAGACAGCCGCCCTGATTTGATAAATGTCGTCAGGCACTATTTTCTTTTCGATAACCTGATGCCCGGCATCGGCTGCGCGTTCCGCCAGCGTTTTGCCGGAAACGTCATCGGCATCGGTGCGACTGTCGGAAACGACCAATATGGCGATGTTTAAGGGGATGAATTTTCTGTCTGTAGGCATGTTTTTAATAAAAGGCGAAAGGCAAAGGGCGAAAGGCGAAGGTGCAAGGTTCGAAAGTATGCATCTTTCGCCCTTTGCCTTGCGCCTTTCATCTGACTACTTTAACACAACAAAGAACCCTTCTTCTCCTCGCTGGATGTTAATCAGCAAAGCGCCATTAGGATCAATCACCTGTTTTAGTTCCTCCAGGTTGTGAACACGGTAGCGATTCGCCGATACGATAACGTCGCCGGGGCGCAAGCCTACGCGCCAGGCATTGGATGTCGTGTCTATTTTTTCAATTAAAACGCCTTCAATCTGGTTTTTCAGCGGCGTGCTTAACAGTGTGCCCTGCAAGGTGCGATGCAGCTTGTCTCCCGCCAGTTGCGGCAATTCCTGCTTGCCGATCGTGGCGGTGACTTGTTTTTTTTCGTTACCCCGGAAATATTCCAGCTCGACTTTATCGCCAATTTGCATCAGGCCGACGACATTGCGTATGTCATGGCTGTTTTTAATCGGGCGGCCATTGGCGGCAACAATAATGTCGCCGGGTTCCAGCCCCGCTTTCGCGGCGGGTGAGTTGTTTTCGATCCGGCTGATCGCGGCGCCGTGCTTGTTTTTTAAATCAAACGCCTTGACCAGTTCGGGCGTCAGGTCCTGCGTGGTGACGCCAAGTAAGCCGCGCCGAACCTCGCCGTGCTTGACCAACGAATCCTTGATGGTGACAACCATATTGGACGGGATCGCAAAGCCGATGCCGACATTGCCGCCGCTGGGGGCGAGGATGGCCGTATTCATGCCGACCAGTTCGCCGCGAAGGTTAACCAGTGCGCCCCCCGAATTGCCGGGATTGATCGAGGCGTCGGTTTGGATAAAATCCTCGTAGCCTTCAATGCCCAAGCCGGAGCGGCCCAAAGCGCTGACTATGCCGGAGGTGACGGTCTGGCCCAATCCGAACGGGTTGCCGATAGCGACAACAAAGTCGCCGACTCTCAGTTGGCTGGAATCTGCAATCGGCAACATCGTTAAGTTTTCGGCGGGAATCTGGATGATGGCGACATCCGCTTCAGGATCGGTGCCGATCAGTTTAGCGGAAAGCTGGCGGCCGTCATTCAGGGTCACCATGATCTTGTCGGCTTTATCGATAACATGGTTATTGGTTAAAACCAGGCCTTGGAGGTTGTCGATAATGACGCCCGAGCCTAAGCTGTTTTTTTGCTGTTGCCGCAGCTGATTGGGCACATTAAAAAACTGGCGAAAATACGGATCCTGCATCAGTGGGTTTTCACTGACCAGGATATTGGTTGAGGTTGAAATATTGACCACTGCCGGCATGCTGCGCTCAAGCATCGGAGCAAGAGATGGTAATGCCTGGCCCTCTGCGTAGGTCGGCAAAGCCGCCTGTACGCTCGACGTTATACAAAAATAAGCGGGTAAAAGCGCTATTATAAATAACAGTTGTTTTACTGATTTAGCATTCATCATGATTTTCCGGGGTTTGTTAAACATGCATGATCCCTAATATATATGTAAAAATGTTTAATACAAGGTGTGCCAAAGTTGATTTTTTAAACAATCAACACTGTCATTTAACGGTTATCTTGCTTAGAATGTTGAAATGACCGTAGACGTCAATTCTGAAGATGGACTGATTATTCGTAAGCTAATCCCGCTCGCAACATTGCCGGGCGCTCAGTTTAATGCGTTATGCGCCGAAATGACGATCGAAGAGATACAAGACGGATGCTTGTTTAAAAAAGGCGATTCGGTTTCCCAGCTTGTTTACCTGATAAGCGGCGAGGTTGCTCTTCAGGCGGCCGGGTTGGTTGTTGAAGTCATTGCAGCGGGCAGCGACTCGGCCAGATTTGCGTTAGCGCACCAGATACCAAGAAAGATCGATGCAGTCGCGAACGGAAGAGTGCGTTTTTTGCGGCTGAACGCTGATATTGTTAATAATCCCCCACCCCTTGCTTATGAGGACAATAGCTACATGGTCATTGACGAGACTGAAGGCGATCCAGATGACTGGATGACGGTGTTATTGAGATCACCCATTTTTCAGCGCCTTCCCCCGGCCAATTTGCAAAAGATATTAATGGGGCTGGAGGCCGTCCATTTTAAAAAGGGCGAAACCATACTCGAGCAAGGCGGCACCGGCGATTACTATTATTTGATTAAGAATGGTCAATGCCTGTTAACGCGCAAGCCGTCACCTAATGCCAAAGAGATCAAATTAGCTCAACTGGGTAATGGCGACACTTTCGGTGAAGATGCGTTGCTTTCCGGCGCGCCTAGAAACGTAACCATTACGGCGCTGACGGACATCGTGTTATTGCGTTTGGATAAAAATCGATTTATATCCTTGATAAAGGAGCCCTCTTTAAAGTTTGTCGATTATGCCGGAATGCAGGAGGCGGTAAAACACGGAGCTATTTTGCTCGATGTCCGTTCTCAAGATGATTATGAAGACCAGCATCTTGACGACAGCATCAATGCGCCTTTTTTCTCGTTAAGAATGCAACTTAAGACGTTCAATCATGACAAGCCTGTTGTTGTGGTTTGCCGGGACGGCAGGATCAGCGAAGCTGCGGCATTTTTATTGCTCAGGCATAAGATTAACGCGATGATTTTGGCGGGGGGGATGGAAGGTCTTGCGCCTGGCGGCGGGCTTGCGGCAGGCGCATCATCCTTGGCGATGAAGCCGGAGCCGGAAGATAAAGCCTCTTTTGCCGCTGGGGTACGGATTGAGAGTCTTCCTCGGGAGATTGAGCAAAAACGCCTCATCGATAATTTGGTGACAGACGTCCCGGCAGGCATCCTGGAAGATCAAATAAGAGCTCTTAAATTGGAAAATGAAACGCTCAGAAACACCAATCAACAGCTCAACGATAAGTGCATGAAACTGGAATTTGACAAGCAACATGCCGAGAAGCAATGTCGAATATTGCACAAGCAGATGGAGAAGTTAACCCAGGTGCTGGATAGGCTAAAAGGGGGATAAGAGCGGCAGCGTAACCCGACAGTCAAAACAGCAGATGTCGGGTTATGATAGCTCGGTTCGCTCGTGGAGCGATTGCCGGAAAGAAACTTTTAAAATCGGATGGTTATTTGATTTTGGCTTCTTTATATATAACGTGTTTGCGGACAACGGGATCAAATTTTTTGATCTCCATTTTTTCGGGCATAGTCCGCTTGTTTTTTGTTGTTGTATAGAAGTGTCCGGTGCCTTCGGTCGAAATCAATTTAATTTTATCGCGCATTTTTTTATCCTCTTAAGAGATGTCGCCGGCTTTACGCAAATCGGCAAGAACAGCATCGATGCCTCTCTTGTCAATGATACGCATGCCTTTGGTGGAAATTCTGAGGCGAACCCAGCGGTTTTCGCTCTCTACCCAGAATCTGTGATGTTGCAGATTCGGACAAAAGCGTCTTTTAGTTTTGTTGTTAGCGTGTGAAACGTTGTTACCTGTAACCGGGCGTTTGCCTGTTACTTGACATACTCTGGACATGATTAACCCCTAATGCGTGCCTAAATTCAAAAGTTAGCCGAGCTTTATACCAAAAAATCTTTTCAAGGTAAATAACAATCTATAAAATAAGGCGAAAGATTAAGGGCAAAAGGCAAAAGGCGCAATGGTTTTTTAACCTTTCGTCCTTTGTCTTTCGTCTACCGTAATCATCAGGAAAAAATAATGCTTATTAAGCTCGGCATGGTCATGGACTCCATCGATCATATCAACATAAAAAAAGATACTAGTTTTGCGATGTTACTCGAAGCCCAGGTCAGAGGCTGGGAGTTGCATTACATGGAACTCAACGACCTGTTTCTGAGAAACGGCAGAGCTTACGCCAGAACGCGGACGATTAAAGTTCAGCGGGATGAAAAAAACTGGTACGAGTTTACCGCAGAGCAGGATATTGCTCTGGACGGGCTCGATGTAATCATGATGCGCAAGGATCCGCCTTTCGACCAGGAATATATTTACGCAACTTACCTGCTGGAACGCGCGGAAAGCATGGGTGCTTATGTGATCAACAAACCGCAGTCGTTACGGGACGCCAATGAAAAGCTTTTTACCGCATGGTTTCCACAATGTTGCGCGGAAACCTTGGTGGCAAGGGAGCCTGCCAGAATCCGGGACTTTTTGCTGGAGCAAGGCGAAATAATCCTAAAGCCCTTGGACGGCATGGGCGGCACCTCCATTTTCCATTTGCGCCAGGGCGATCCCAATCTCAGCGTGATCCTGGAAACCATGACCCAGTACAACAGCCGCTATGTGATGGCGCAAAAGTACCTGCCGCAAATTGTAGACGGCGATAAGCGCATATTGCTGGTTAACGGCGAGGTCATACCCTATGCGTTGGCGCGTATCCCCGCTCAAGGCGAGACCCGCGGCAATCTGGCGGCCGGCGGACGGGCCGAAGGCCGGCCATTAACCGATCGGGATCGGTGGATCGCCGAACAGGTAGGGCCTACATTGCGGGAAAAAGGCCTGGTTTTTGTCGGGATCGACGTGATTGGCGATACGCTGACCGAAATCAATGTCACCAGCCCTACTTGCGTTCAGGAATTGGATCGCCAGTTTGGATTGAATATTTGCGGCAAACTTATGGATCATATCGAAACCACCCTTGCCGCACCTGCTCCCGGCAGGTCTACGGCGTACACACCATCTATGGCGATAAATGAGAACACATCAGGTAATATTTGATCCACCTGCGCCGTTGTCTAATAATGATTCATTATTAATCGCTTTATTTATAGCGGCCGTCATTCATGTTGTGATCGGTTTGGGGATTAATTTCACCGCGCCGCAGCCGGAGCAAGTCAGCCGGTCCATTGATATTACTCTGGTCGATATGCCGAGTCGAAAAGCGCCCGAAAAGGCGCAGTTTTTGGCCCAGGAAAATCAGCTGGCCGCTGGCGAACAAGATAGGAAGCCGGAACCTCCGCCGCAACAGTTGGCCCAACAGGCCGATAGCCAAAGCAAGCAGATAAAAAAGAGCGCACCGGAACAGAGCGAACCCAAGGCAGAAAAAAAACTGATTACCCAGAAAAAAGCGGATAAAAAAATCGTTACCGCAAGTAAACCCGACGTTAGGCGCCATACCGAAATACACCCGCAATTATCGGCGGAGATGCTACAGCAACAAATTGCGCAATTGGGCACTGAAATCAGGCTCAGCCAGCAAAGCGCCGATCAGCCCAAGATAAAATTCGTTGACTCGGTCAGCACCCATAAATACGTTGCCGCTCAATACATCAAGGACTGGGAAAACAAAGTAGAGCGTACCGGCAATCTGAATTACCCGGAAGTGGCGGCCAAGAAAAACTTTTTCGGCACCTTGACCATGGATGTCGGCATTAAAGCGGATGGCAGCATCTACAGCATACGCATCAACCAGTCTTCGGGAAATCCGGCCCTGGATGAGGCGGCAAAAAGAATTGTCCGTATGAGTGCGCCGTTTGCACCGATACCCCCGGAATTGCAGAAAGAATTGGATGTTCTGGTGATTACCCGTGTCTGGAAATTTTCCGATGAGTCCGGCATGACCGCACGATAAACAGTTGATTAAGTCACCATAACCTTTGATACTAAGCGCCATGAACCAAACCACTTACTTAACCGATCAGTTTATTATCGCCATGCCCAACCTGGCGGACCCCAATTTTTTCCATACGGTCGCCTATTTGTGTCAACACAATGCTGACGGCGCCTTAGGCATCGTTATCAACAGGTCGACAGACATGAAGCTGGGTGAAATTTTCAAACAGATGGATATAAAAGTCACTTCACCCGCTTCCGCTGAAACGCCCGTTTTCGCAGGCGGCCCGGTGCAGCAGGAGCGAGGTTTTGTGGTGCATACGTCAGGCGGAGACTGGCACGCGACCTTGCCCGTTTCAGAAACCATTTCCCTGACGACTTCCCGCGACGTACTTGAAGCCATTGCGGCGGGCGAAGGCCCCGAGCAATATCTGGTGGCTTTAGGTTACGCCGGTTGGGGCGCGGGTCAATTGGAAAAAGAAATCATGGACAACGCTTGGCTTAATACGCCTTCCGGCAAGCAAGTTTTGTTTGATACGCCGGTAAACTTGCGCTGGACTGCGGCAGCCGACCAGATCGGTATCGATATTAATCAGCTGACCGCTCCGGCAGGGCACGGCTGATTGCTTGGTTTGAACTTCAACCAGACGCCGCATCTGCTCCCGGCAGGTTTGCGGGCTACACACCATTCCTGGCGATATAAACTATGCAAGACCCGTTACTAGCCAAAGCCAACGCCGATACCTATCTGGGCTTTGATTTCGGCACTAAAAAAATAGGCACGGCCGTCGGCCAAACCACCACGGCGACCGCAAGCCCGCTGCAAACCATACGCTCGATCAATCAAAATCCCAACTGGGACATCATCGGCAAACTGATACAGGAATGGCGCCCTGCCGGTTTGGTGGTCGGCATATCGAAACAGCACGACGGCGCCGACAACCCGGTGACGCCGCGCATGTTAAAATTTTGCCGGCAGCTGGAAGGGCGTTATCAACTGCCTGTTTTTCAACAGGACGAAACCCTGTCGACATTCGAAGCCAAACAAATGCTGTTTGATGAAGTCAGCGTCAGCGCAAGCAAACTCTGGGAAGTGCAGGATCAACTCGCCGCCCAGCTTATCCTGCAAACCTGGCTAAACGACCGTACAAGAAAGGACTATTAAGTGTTAAAGATTCCCGAATTATTAGATAACCTGGAAACCGAGCTAAAACGCATTATCGACCAGAGAAAGCTGGTTAACCCATTGATAATAGGCATTCGTACCGGCGGCGTATGGATTGCCGAGCAAATGCACCGGCGGTTAAACATCAGCGAACCGTTGGGGCTGCTGGATATTTCATTTTACCGGGACGATTTTTCGCAAATCGGCGTCAATCCCAACGTAAAGCCCAGCCAATTGCCGACCAACATTGAAGGCCGCGACATTATCCTGATCGACGATGTTTTTTATACCGGCAGGACGATACGCGCCGCAATGAATGAAATTTTCGATTACGGCAGACCGAACCAGATTGTGCTGGCGGTACTGATAGAGCGTGACGGCAGGCAAATCCCGCTGTGCCCCGATTGCGTCGGCGCCGGCGTTAAATTAACCTCAGGCCAACGGATCAAGCTGACCGGCCCCGAACCCTTGGACGTTCACCTGGAAACCATTGACGCGGTGGCATAAGCAATGACTGATAACCTGCAATTAAATGCGGAAGGCAAGCTTAAACACTTTCTGACCATCGAGGGTCTAAGCAAGAGCCTGTTGACGGAAATTCTCGATACCGCCGAGTCTTTCGCCGGTGTGTCCGAGCACCAGGTCAAAAAAGTACCGCTGTTGCGCGGCAAGACCATCGTCAACCTGTTTTTTGAAAACAGCACCCGCACCCGCACGACTTTCGAGCTGGCCGCCACGCGCCTGTCCGCCGACGTGATCAACATGAATATCGCGACCTCGGCCACATCAAAAGGCGAAAGCCTGCTCGACACCATCCGCAACCTGGAGTCCATGTTTGTCGATATGTTTGTGGTGCGGCATGCGCTCAGCGGCGCGGCGCACTTTATCGCCCAACAGACCGCGCCGCATATCAGCGTCATCAATGCAGGAGACGGCCAGCACGCGCATCCGACCCAGGCCATGCTGGACATGTTCACGATCCGCCAGCTCAAGCCGGATTTTTCCAGCCTCAGAGTGGCTATCATTGGTGATATATTGCATTCAAGGGTGGCGCGTTCGGAGATTCAGGCCTTAAATACCCTGGGCGCGGCAGAAGTCAGGGTGATTGCGCCCAAAACCTTGTTGCCCGCGCATGTCGAAAGCTTGGGCGTGAGCGTTTCGCATAATTTGACCGAAGGGCTTAAAGATATTGATGTCGTTATGATGTTGCGCTTGCAGAAAGAACGCATGAGTTCGGCATTGCTGCCCAGCGAGAGCGAATATTTCAAATGCTTCGGCCTGACCGAAGAAAAACTTAAAATCGCCAAGCCCGATGCGATCGTTATGCACCCCGGACCTATCAACCGCGGCGTGGAAATCGATTCCAAAGTTGCGGACGGCCCGCAGTCGGTGATACTCAAACAAGTCAGCAACGGCATTGCGGTGCGCATGGCGGTCATGGCGATGGCGATGCAAACGGCCGCACCTGCTCCAGGCAGGTCTGGCGGCATACACACCATCCCTGGCGAACGCCACGCCGGTTCCCTACCGGCTTCTGGCATACACGCCATCCCTGGCGATAAAGGAGCCGCATGATGAAAATCCGCATAGACCACGGAAGAATCATCGATCCGGCCAACGGCATAAACCGCGCCGGTTCCGTTTATATCGAAGACGGCAAGATCGTTTCGGCGACTGACGAACCGGCCGGTTTCAAGCCGGATACCGTTATCGATGCCGAAAATCAAATCGTCTGTCCCGGCTTTATCGATTTAAGCACCCGCTTGCGGGACATGGGACACAGCCGCAAAGCGACATTTAAAAGCGAAGTACTTGCCGCAGCAAGCGCCGGCGTCACCACGCTGTGCCTGCAACCGGATACCGCGCCGGTCATCGATACGCCTGCCGTTGTCGAACTGATCAAGGAACTGGCGGAAAAATCCGGCTACCCGCAAATCTATGCGATCGGCGCGCTGACCCAGAAACTGGAAGGCACGGAATTAAGCTCCATGCTGTCGCTGAAACAGGCAGGCTGTATTGCGGTCGGCAATGCCAACCAGCCGGTGAAAAACCTGTTGGTCTTAAGGCGGGCCATGGAATATGCGGCCAGCCATGACTTATTGTTGATGTTCCGGTCCAATGATTTTTGGCTCGGCAATAACGGTTGCGCCCATGAAGGCGCAGTCGCCACTCGCTATGGCTTGCCGAGCATTCCCGAAGCCGCCGAAACCATAGCCTTGGCGCAATGCCTGGAACTGGCCGAGTTGACCGGCTGCCGGGTGCATTTCGGCCAGTTAAGCTGCAAGCGTTCGGTGATTAAAATCCACCAGGCGAAAAAATACGGCTTGAAGGTCAGCGCCGATGTCGCCGTCCATCAATTGCACCTGACCGAAAACGATATGACGCCGTTTGACAGCGCCTATCATGTGTTGCCGCCGTTACGCACCGAAGAGGACAAGCAGTATCTGAGACAAGGACTGGCCGGCAGCACGATTAACAGCATCTGTTCAGACCATCAGCCGCATGATTTGGATGCCAAGCTGGGCGCGTTCCCGGAGACGGAGCCGGGGATGTCGTCGCTGGAAACCCTGTTGCCGTTAATGCTGATGCTGGTAGCCCAACACGCGATAACGCTGGAACAGGGCATCGCCTGCTTGAGCGCAAATCCGGCGCGGGTGCTACAGTTAAACAGCGGTGCGTTGACGCCGGGTTTTGCTGCCGATGTGTGTATTTTTGACCCGGAACTCGAGTGGCAGGTTAATTCTGAAAACTGGAAAAGCCAGGGCGCCAACACGCCGTTCTGGGGGCAAACCTTCAAAGGGCGGGTAACCCATACCTTGCAGGCCGGCAAAATTATTCACCGATTGTAAAATTCAGCGCCACACCTAATTTTTTATTCACCACGAAGACACGAAGAGCACGAAGAAATAAAACTTCGTGTCCTTCATGGTGATAATCTTTTTTAAAGTAACGGAAAGATCACAACATGATGCAAAAAAGAACAGCCCACCAAATCGCCGATGTGCTGATTGAGGCACTGCCCTATATCCAGCGCTTTAAAGGCAAAACCATCGTGGTAAAATTCGGCGGCAACGCCATGGTTGATGAAGAGCTCAAAAACAGCTTCGCACGGGACATCGTGTTGATGAAGCTGGTCGGATTGAACCCGATAGTGGTTCACGGCGGCGGGCCGCAAATCGGCCAGCTGCTGGAAAAACTCGGCAAAACCACCGGCTTTATCGACGGCATGCGCATCACCGACAGCGAAACCATGGACGTGGTTGAGATGGTATTGGGTGGACTGGTGAACAAGGAGATTGTTAACCTGATCAACATGCACGGCGGCAAAGCGGTCGGCTTGACCGGCAAAGACGGCAATTTTATCCGCGCAAAAAAACTGCATCTTACCCCGCGCGACAAACTTGCCCCGGAGATTATCGATCTGGGCCATGTCGGCGAAGTGAGCGGCATAGACCCGGCGGTTCTCGATATGCTCGGCGGCAGCAATTTTATCCCGGTTATTGCGCCGATCGGGGTCGGCGAAGACGGGCATTCCTATAACATCAATGCCGATCTGGTGGCCGGAAAAATCGCCGAACAGTTAAAGGCCGAGAAACTGATTTTACTGACCAATATACCGGGCATCCTGGACAAGCAAGGCGCGCTGCTGACCGGCTTGACGATCAAAAAAACCGAGGAACTTATCGCCGACGGCACTATTTCCGGCGGCATGATACCGAAAACCCGTTGCGCGACCGATGCGATAAAAGGCGGGGTCACCAGCGTACATATTATTGACGGTCGGGTTGACCATGCGGTGCTGCTGGAATTGTTTACCGACCAGGGCGTCGGTACTTTGCTGCTGAATTGAACGGTTGCTCACACATATAGGGTACGCATCGCGCCCTATATGGCTTAATCCCTGAAGTTTTCAAACTGCAACGGCATTTCCAGGTTTTCCGCTCTCAGCATTTTAATCACTTCTTGCAGATCATCCCGGTTTTTGCCGGTCACCCGGACCTGATCGCCCTGAATGGCGGCCTGGACCTTCAGTTTTTTGTCCTTAATCAGTTTAACGATTTTTTTGGCCAGCGCCGAATCCAGGCCCTGTTTCATGATAATTTCCTGGCGCACCGTTTTACCGCCGGGCTTCGGGTCGCCCACATCCATGCAGGCTATATCCACGCCGCGCCGGCTGAGTTTAGAACAGACAATACTGAACATTTGCTGTAACTGAAACGTCGATTGAGACGTCATAATCAGTTTGTCATCGGTCAATTCAAAGCTTGAGTCGGTACCCTTAAAATCGAAGCGCGTGGTGACTTCTTTATTGGCTTGATCAACGGCGTTTTTAATTTCGTGCTTGTCAAATTCAGAAATAATGTCGAAAGAAGGCATGGTCGATTACAAAACAAGGTAACAAAAGGCATTCAACTATAATGATCTTTGCCGCATTATTCAACACCGTTCACCCTTGCGTGCATGGTGAACGGTGATCGACAGCCTGATCGGTCAAAGCGGCGGGCGAAAACGTGTTGCCCATTATCCCCAAGGCTAAAACAAGCTATCCCACATCCGATCCACTTTCTTGACCACCTCCGGCGACATCACGATAGTCCTGCCCCATTCCCGGTTGGTTTCGCCTGGCCACTTATTGGTCGCGTCGAATCCCACTTTGGAGCCCAAGCCTGAAACCGGCGAGGCGAAATCGAGATAATCGATCGGCGTGTTTTCCAGTATGGTCAAATCCCTGGCGGGATCCATGCGGGTAGTCATCGCCCAGATCACATCCTGCCAGTTGCGGACATCGACATCGTCATCGACGACGATCACGAACTTGGTGTACATGAACTGGCGCAGGAACGACCAGGTGCCCAGCATCACGCGTTTGGCGTGACCGGCGTACTGTTTTTTCATGCTGATCACGGCCATGCGGTAGGAGCAGCCTTCCGGGGGCAGGTAGAAGTCGACGATTTCCGGGAATTGTTTTTGCAATATGGGCACGAAGACTTCATTTAATGCAACGCCGAGGATCGCCGGTTCGTCTGGCGGTCTGCCGGTATAGGTGCTGTGATAGATCGGTGCTTGGCGCTGGGTGATCCGTTCGATGGTGAATACCGGAAAATCGGCGACTTCGTTGTAATAGCCGGTGTGGTCGCCGAAAGGTCCTTCTGCCGCGAATTCGCCGGGATAGATAAAGCCTTCCAGCACGATTTCGGCGCTGGCCGGAACCTGCAAATCGTTAAGCAGCGATTTGGCGACTTCGGTTTTGCTGCCGCGTAATAAACCGGCGAACGCGTATTCGGACAGGGAATCCGGCACCGGCGTGACGGCGGCCAGTATCGTTGCGGGATCAGCGCCCAAAGCCACGGAAACCGGGAAAGGCTGGCCGGGATGGGCGGCCTGGAATTCCTTGAAATCCAGCGCCCCGCCCCGGTGCGCCAGCCAGCGCATGATGACCTTGTTTTTACCGATGACTTGCATGCGGTAAATGCCGAGGTTTTGCCGTTCCTTGTTCGGGCCTTTGGTGATGACCAGCGGCCAGGTAATCAACGGTGCGGCGTCTTCCGGCCAGCAGGTCTGGATAGGGTAGTCGGCAAGATCAATCTCGTCGCCTTCCCGAACCAGCTCCTGGCACGGCGGGGAGCTGATTATTTTGGGCGCCATATTCAGCACTTGCTTGAACACAGGGAATTTCTCCCACGCGTCTTTCATGCCTTTGGGCGGCTCGGGTTCTTTCAGGTAAGCCAGCAGTTCGCCGATGCCGCGCAATTCGGTGACGGATTCCGCGCCCATGCCCATTGCGACGCGGCGCGGCGTGCCGAACAGGTTTGCCAGCACCGGAATGTTCGCGCCTTTGGGGTTTTCAAACAGCAATGCGGGGCCGCCCTGTTTTAAGGTGCGGTCGCAAATTTCGGTCATTTCCAGGTAGGGATCGACTTCGACGGTGATGCGCTTGAGTTCGCCCTGTTTTTCCAGCTGTTTGATAAAGTCGCGCAGGTCTTTGTAGATCATGCCGCGATACCGTTATGTCTGAGTAATGCGTCGATGGTGGGTTTGCGGCCGCGGAAGTTGATAAATAACTCCATTGCGTCCTGGCTGCCGCCTTTTTCAAGGATATTGGTCAAAAAGGCGCGGCCGGTGTCCTGGTCGAAAATGCCTTTTTCCTCGAACAGCGAAAAAGCGTCGCTGGACAACACTTCGGCCCATTTGTAGCTGTAATAACCCGCCGCGTAACCGCCGGCAAAGATATGCGAGAAGCTGTGCGCAAAGCGGTTGAATTTGGGCGGCCGGACAACGGCGACCTGTTCCCGGATCTGTTCCAGGGTTTCATAGATGCGGCCGCCTTTTTCAGGGTCGTAGTCCCGGTGAATCCTGAAATCGAACAGGCTGAATTCCAGTTGCCTGACCATGATCATGCCGGTCTGGAAGTTTTTTGCCGCGATCATTTTATCGAACAACGCATCCGGCAATTTCTCGTCGGTTTGATAATGGCCCGACATCAGTGCCAGCGCTTCCTGTTCCCAGCACCAGTTTTCCATGAACTGACTGGGCAGCTCGACCGCGTCCCATTCCACGCCGTTGATGCCGGAGACGCCGAGGTGATCGACCTGGGTCAGCATATGGTGCAAACCGTGGCCGAATTCATGGAATAGCGTGGTCACTTCGTCATGGGTCAGCAATGCCGGCGTGTCGCCGGCCGGCGGGGTAAAGTTGCAGGTCAGGTAGGCGACCGGGGTTTGAATGGTGTCGTCAGACTTTTTGCGGCTGACGCAATCGTCCATCCAGGCGCCTCCGCGTTTTTTGGCGCGGGCGTAAAGGTCGAGATAAAACCGGCCGCGCAGTGAGTCGGTTTGGTCGTGGATCTGGAAAAAACGCACATCGGGATGCCAGCTGTCGAAATCGCCGATCTCGGTGATTTGCAGGCCGTACAGTTTTTCCACGATCGCAAACAGGCCGGGCAGGACGCGGGTGATCGGGAAATAGGCTTTAACTTCTTCCTGCGACAGCTGGTAAAAATGCTGGCGCATTTTTTCCGAAAAATAGGCCATATCCCAGGATTGCAGGTCGTTAATGCCGTAATGCTGTTGGGCGAATTCGCGCAGTTCCGCCAGGTCCTTGCGCGCATGCCGCCAGGATCGGTCGGCCAAGTCTTCCAGGAAATGGGTCACGTCATCCGGCTTTTCGGCCATTTTTGCCGCCAGCGACAGTTCCGCGTAATTGTTGAATCCCAGCAAACGGGCTTTTTCATGGCGCAGGGCCAGGATTTTTTCCATGTTTTCGCTGTTGTCCCACTGTCCGGCATGCGGGCCTTGGTCGGAAGCGCGGGTGGCGAAGGCTTCGTAGTGTTCGCGGCGTAATTCGCGGTTGTCGGCGTATGTCATCACCGAAATATAAGACGGGAATTGCAGCGTGATCATCCAGCCGTCTTCGTTATGGCTCTCCGCCGTTTGTTGGGCTTGGGCCAAAGCGGATTCGGGCAGTCCGGCCAGATCGTCCGCATCCCTGATCAGCTTGCTCCAGGCATTGGTTGCATCGAGCAGGTTTTCTTCATAGTTGCTGGCAAGCGCCGATAATTCCTGGCTGATGTCTTTGTAGCGCTGTTTTTTCTCGCCATCCAGGTCGATGCCGGACAGTTTGAAATCTCTCAAGGCGTTGCGGATGATTTTTTGCTGGGCGGTGTCCAATGTTGCAAATTCTTCGCTGTCGGCAATAAAACGGTAAGCCTTAAACAAGGCTTCGTTTTGGCCCATTTCAGTCGAGTAGGCGCTGAGCTTGGGCAGGCAGGCGTTGTAGGCGTCGCGCAGCTCGTCGCTGTTGACGACCGAGTTCATGTGGCTGACCGGGGACCAGGCTTTATTCAGCCTATCGTCCACATTTTCCAATGGCTCGACCAAGTTTTTCCAGGTGTAATGTTGCGTGGCCTGGAGATGTTGTTCTACCGACGAACGGGCTTCGGCCAACAGCTGGTCGATGGCGGGTGCGACGTGTTCCGGTTTTATTTGGGAAAACAACGGCAGAGGGGTGTTGGCTAATAAAGGATTGTTCATAGTGGTGTCAGGAAAGAAAGTTCATGGCTGCGTTGATCCGGTGCTTTGCTTTGTGCAGTACGTCCAAAGAAAAGTCTGGGGTTAGTTTGCTGTTTTTAAGTTTGGTGTAGGCAGGTATCGAGTTCAGGTAGGGTATTTCCTTTGCCCGGCTGGTGCCGAAATAGCTGTGCAATTTGGCCAGGATGACTATGTCGACCAGATTTAATTGATCGTCTCCGCTTTCGTAGAACCAGTCTTCGGCGTATTTGGGGATGTCGGCTAATTCCTGGGCAAAACCCAAGGTGTGCAGCACCAGCGAGCCGACCGGCGGGTTCAAAAACGGGATGGCGGAGTCCAACACATCTAAATTCGGGTATTCATTTGGATACTGCTCGGCAAAATGCAACACCGGTATCGTGCCTATGTCGCTGATCAAGCCGGCCAATAAGGCGTCTTCCGGGTTCGGCGAGCCGTTTTCTTGGGCAAGAACAAAGCTCAAGCTGGATATATAGAGGCTGTTTTTCCACAAGGCTTGCATTTTTTCCATCAGTTGCAGGTTTTGGCACCGGAATAATTGTTTCAGGCTGATGCCCATAACCAGTTTGCGTGTTTGATCCAGCCCTAATCGGGTGACAGCGGCATGACAGTTAGTGACCGGTGACACGGGCGAGTATAGCGGACTGTTGGCAAGCTGGATCAGTTTGGCGACGATCGATGCATCTACACCGATGATTTTAACCACCTCATTGATGCCTAAATCCTGCTCCATCGCTTCTTTCAATCTTAAGGCGACATTGGGCAATGAGGGCAGGCTTAACTTGTTTTCCCGGTAGGCCGCCGAAAAGCTGCTGAAAAAACGGTTTCCGGCGATTTGCTCAGGCAGGTCGATCTCAATGAGTTCCAAGGCGGCAGGTTGTTGGAGGCCTTTACCCGACCAGCGGCAGATGAATTCGCCTGAAATCGCCAGAATAGTGATGTTCGTTTTGGCGAAGGCCGTTGCACCGCAAACCTTGCCGCTATTGAGCGGCAGATTGGCAAGCGATGACGCGGCGGACAGGGTGTAGCGGTTGTCGCTATTCGGTTGAAGCTCAACGATTCCTTTAAGCAGATAAAAAACCGAATTGGTTTTTTGGCCCAGTCTAAAAATCACAGAGCCCTGAGTATAAGTGAGTGTCGTGTGAACCAGTTGCTCAACATAGGCGTCGTCCATGTCTCGAAGCGGGGCCAGTTTTTTTAACGTTGCCAGCGGCACTTTCTTATATTCGGTGGAGACGGGTTCCGAACAGGTAAGCGGATTATTTGGGCCGGTGGGGAGAGTTATGTCTGGTTTTGTTTTCGGGAGAGGCGTTTGGGAGCGCGGGGAGAGAAATAACTTGGAAAACCAATTCATGATGACATCACGTGTTATTGTTTGAAATGAATTGTAATGGCTTAATGCTGGGCGTCGTGAGCGTCAAGAAACAGGGCTGTTTTGGAGAGGTGATCGTGCCAACTGAGCTGGTTTTTATCAATAAGAATCCACAAAATACCCAGTCCAAAGAATCCCCATGATACGATGGCGGCTACGAAACGGAGCAGCGCTTGTTTCCAGCTGATGGGTTCCCTATCCAGGGTAAGCACTTTTATTTTCCACGCGCGTAAGCCCAATGTCTGCCCGCCATGAGTCCAAAACCAAGCGTAAAACAGGAAGCTGACTAGCAGTAGGTACAGGGGGAAAAAGAACTGTTGGGCAGTAAACGCCCTGCCACCATTGAAAGGAAGCAATAGCGCGGTCGCGACAAATAAAACGGCAATCAGCAGCAGCAGGTCGTAAAATGTTGCTGCGAGACGACGTAAAAAACCAGGTCTGGAAATGTGGACATTGCCTGGTTTTTGCGGCGTATTCTTTGCTGGCTCGACCAATTAAACTTTAAATAAGGCTAATTTTTGACCAAAATACATGCACATCGCCATTAGCGCTCCCAGCATTAACAGGGAAAATAAAAACGGCGGTCTATGAAACAGAAGAATGAAAAAATCTGTTGCAAAAAGGCTGGTTAACAAAGGTTGGTCAATTAAGCTATTAAGAATCTTTTTGAACATAACAAATTCCAGTCAAGCACGCTAATGTTTGTGCGAGTGTTTAAAAAATGGTGGTCTGATTTTTTTTATCTGGCGTGTGCAATATGTTTTAATTGGTTACTCGTAAAAATCAGAGTGCTGATTCTACTCCATTCAAAAGGGGAATGTAAAAGAAACTTGCGGATTGGGTTAGAATTCATTAGCAATGATATAATCAAAAATAATTAGAAAAATAAACAGGGTGTAAAGACTATTTTAAACTTCTTTAAAAAAATTATTGGCGTAGCCAGAAACGAGACTGTACCGGTTGCCGGACAAGTCAAAGTGTATTCGCGTGCGGAACATAATATTTCACGATCCCAGATTAGTGAGAACGCACTGAAGGTTCTGTATCGGCTGCAAAAAGAGGGCTTCGATGCTTATCTGGTCGGCGGTTGTGTGCGCGATTTGCTGTTGGGGCGGGAGCCCAAGGATTTTGATGTCGTCACCAATGCCGACCCTGATCAAGTTAGAAAAGTATTCCGCAATTGCCGGTTAATCGGGCGCAGGTTTCGTCTGGCGCATGTGCATTTTGGCCGGGAAATTATTGAAGTTGCGACTTTTCGGGGCGCGGGAGAAGAGCAAAACGACAGGCAGGTACTCAACAAGGAAGGACGCTTATTGAGGGATAATGTCTACGGTACGATTGAAGAAGATGTTTGGCGCAGGGATTTTACCGTTAATGCACTCTATTACAACATCAAAGATTTTTCGGTGGTGGATTATGTCGGCGGCATGGCTGATCATAAAGCCGGGATGCTCAGACTTATCGGCGATCCCGAAATGCGCTTTCGTGAGGATCCGGTGCGTATGTTGAGGGCGGTGCGTTTTGCCGTTAAACTCGGCTTTAAACTGGATACTGAATGCGAAAAAGCGATACACAACGACGTCCAGCTACTGGCCGACATACCATCCGCCCGTCTATACGATGAGGCAATCAAGTTGTTTTTATCCGGCTATGCGTTGCAAACTTTTGAAGTGCTCAGGCACTACGGTCTTTTTCAAGTGCTGTTTCCCGCCACGGAAAACAGTTTGGCGGTTGAAGAAGACGGCTTTCCCCGCTTGTTGTTGATTAAGGCGCTGGAAAATTCGGATAACAGGATAGCCGAGGGAAAAACGGTTACGGCTTACTTCTTATTGGCGGCCTTTTTGTGGGAGCCTGTGCGGATACTGGCCAAAGCAAAAATGGCGCAAGGCGAGATTGAAGTTATTGCCTACCAGGATGCGGCCAGCGAAGTTATTGCCAGACAGATCAGGAGTACGGCGCTTCCGCGCCATATCAGCATGGCTATGCGCGAGGTTTGGAGCTTACAGCCCAAATTTAACGCGCGTATCGGCTCCAAACCCAGCCGCTTGATCGGGCATCCGCGCTTTAGAGCCGGTTATGACTTTTTGTTGCTGCGCGCCGAGACAGGGGGCGTCGATCCTGAGCTGGCCGAGTGGTGGACCCGGTATCAGAATGCCGATGAAAATGAGCAAAGAAAAATGACTCAGCCGCCGCGCCGTGGCCAAAACAGCAAGGCAGGACGTAAACGTAGCTATCATAAGAAAGCTAAAGATAGTGCGCCAAAAACAGAGTCTTAACGTATTTGATACCTATGAAAAATCCAGAAACTGACTCGGTCGCCGTTTATATAGGTTTGGGCAGTAACCTTGCCAACCCTGCCGAGCAAATAAAATCAGCGCGCACGGCAATCACGCAAATAGACGGGGTTAAGGAGCTGGCATTTTCCAGTTTGTATCATAGCGCTCCTATGGGACCACAAGATCAGCCCGATTACGTTAATGCGGTGATGTGCATCGAAACGCGCTTGCCTCCCATCGAGTTGTTGCGTTGTCTGCAACATATAGAAAACGATCAGGGCCGGGTAAGAAAAGCTGAGCGTTGGGGGGCAAGAACGCTGGATCTGGATATGTTGATCTACGGCGATCAGACTATTGAGTTGCCTGATTTGACAGTACCTCATGTCGGTATTGCCGAAAGGGCTTTTGTTTTGTACCCCTTGTATGAAATTGCTCCGCAATTACGAGTGCCGGGGAAAGGCGATATTGCCGATTTGCTTGCCAAGTGTCCCTTGAACGGACTGAAGCGGTTGGATTAATTCCTACCGTAGTAAAGTCTGCATCCCTCTGAAAAAAATGAACTCATATTCTTCCCCTGCTACGCTAAAGCCGCTGTCAATTATCGATCTGGCCGCGATGAAACAACGCGGCGAGAAAATCTCGTGCTTAACGGCTTACGATGCAGGTTTTAGCGCATTAATCGACAAGGTCGGCGTCGATATGATGTTGGTCGGGGATTCGTTGGGCATGGTTATACAGGGCCATGCGACCACGCTCCCTGTCACCATCAGGGACATGGTTTATCATACCCGGTGCGTCAGCAATGCCAGGCAGCGAGCATTTATTATCGCCGATCTGCCCTTCATGAGTTATACCACACCGGTTATTGCAGCCAAAAATGCGGCCAAATTAATGCAGCTTGGCGGCGCTCAAATGGTTAAGCTGGAAGGGCCTAGAATCGACTGCGTCAGTTTTCTGGTCGATCAGGGCATTCCGGTCTGCGGGCATTTGGGTTTGCTGCCGCAATCGATTAACCAATTGGGCCGTTATAAGGTTCAGGGCAAGGATCGCGCAGCTGCCGAAAAAATGCTGGTTGATGCCCATCAATTGCAGCAAGCGGGTGCGGGACTGCTGCTGCTGGAGTGTGTCCCAGCGGTCTTGGCTAAAGAAATCAGCTCGCAGTTAACGATTCCTGTGATAGGTATCGGTGCCGGTGTCGACTGCGACGCACAGGTGTTGGTGCTTTATGACATGCTCAATATCGGTACCGTCAAGCGTCCGCGATTTTCCAGGAATTTCATGAGCGGCGCAGCGAATATCGAGGAAGCGATTAATGCCTATCATCAGGCGGTCAAGCAGTCCCTATTTCCAGCGACTGAACATAGTTTTTAAGGTTTATGCACATAGTTAATGCCATATCAGAATTACGCGATGCCGTTGGGGCGTGGCGAGCACTGGGACAGAGCGTTGCATTGGTGCCGACGATGGGTAATCTGCATGCGGGGCACCTGGCGCTGGTCAACGAGGCCAAAAACAAAGCAGACCGGGTGGTCGTCAGTATTTTTGTCAACCCTACCCAGTTTGGCGTCGGCGAGGATTTTGAGACTTATCCCCGTACCGAACGTGAAGATCAGGAAAAGCTTAATGCCGCCGGCGCGGATTTGTTGTTTCAACCGGCTGTTTCAGAGATTTATGCGCCGGATGCCAAAACCGTTGTATCGGTAAGCGGCTTATCTGAACAGTATTGCGGCGCGTTCAGGCCGGGGCATTTTGACGGGGTTGCGACAGTTGTTTGTAAATTATTCAACATCGTGCAACCGGATGCCGCTTTATTCGGATTAAAAGATTTTCAGCAGTTGACGGTGATACGGACGATGGTCAGGGATCTGAATATTCCTGTTGAAATAATCGGAGTAGATACAGTCCGCGAAGCAAGCGGTTTGGCAATGAGCTCCAGAAACGGTTATTTAACCGTAGAGGAAAAAGCTGTCGCCTCAAAACTGTATCAAACCTTGTGTGATGCGCGTAATGCTGTTTTAGCTGGGCATTTGTCTTATCAGGAAATAGAGAGCAGGGCGTTGCTGTTTTTGCAGGAATCCGGTTTTCAGCCGGATTATTTTAGCGTGTGCAGAGCGAGCGATTTAAAAAAAGCAGACGTAGATGATAAGGAGCTGGTTTTGTTGACGGCGGCGCGCTTAGGCAAAACCCGGCTAATCGATAATATTTATTTTTCCAGATAAGCCATAGCAGGATTTGTAGGGTTTGGAAAATGCTAAAAGTTGATGCATTGTTGCTATTAATGGATAATGCGCGGTTCTCAAAGGTATTTATATAGTTTTTTATTATGCAAATCACGATGCTTAAAGCGAAATTACATAGGGCCACGGTGACTCATTCGGAATTGGGTTATGAGGGTTCTTGTGCGATTGACGGCAATATTCTCGACTTGTCTGGTATTAGGGAATACGAGCAGATACAGATTTACAACATCAACAATGGCGCGCGTTTTACGACTTATGCCATTCGTGCGGAAGAAGGATCAGGGTTGTTCTCTGTTAACGGCGCCGCCGCCCGTCTGGCGTGCCCCGGCGACCTGATTATTGTTTGCGCATTTGCAATATTGGATCAACAGGAAGCGGAAAATCATAAGCCCACCCTGGTTTATTTCAATGAAAAAAATCAGGTTCAGCGTTCAGCCAGTTCCATTCCCGTTCAAGCAGCTTCTGCTTGATAGTCTATTTTTTCGGGCAATCCCAACGCATGAATCAAAGGCGGAGCGTTCGTGCCGAGGTTTTTGAGTGTCCCGCTTAATGCCCTGGATTCTACATATTACAAAACTGCCGCTAAAAAGCGGCAGTCATATAGCTGTTTAAGTCCGCCGCTAAAAATCAGCTGCCGCACTTTTTTGAGGCGGCATTCATCATGCCGCTCTATACGCTTTCAGAAACATTGATTTCATTGCTGGTGTCAGTCAGCGTGATGCTTTGCTCTACTTGGGTAAGCACTTTCTGCAAACCGATTCTTTTGGAGCAATTAATGACCAGCGGCGATTTGATCGAACCCTTAATGGTCGGCTGGTCGGATTCGTCTTTATGCAAAATTATCAGGATAAGTGTGTCGGCTATATCTTCAATTCCTAAAAGGGCTTCTTCGGTATCGTTTAACGCAAAGTTGTAATTGATATTGAAGTTAGACGGTTGCGTAACTGAAAAAGCCAGAGATTCATCATCCAGTGATTGCAGCCAGAAAATGAGTGGATTGTCGCCTTCCTGATGAAACAGCTTGAAACGGGTTTGGTCTTCAAAGCCCGGGATTCCGTTAGGGAAGCTGAGGACGGTGTTGGGGTCAATGGTTTGTTGGCCGAAAAAGCTTGATTTAATTTCCATAATGAACTCGGGTAGGTGGATGTGAAAAATAAATGTATAGTCTAAAGCCGTCAGTATAGCAAGGTTGCCTTGTAATAAGCTATTTACCAGGATTTCGCCCAGTCGCCAACTCTGATGCCCAGCTCACGGGCCGGGACTTCCAATCTGCCTATCGCGTAACGGGGCGTAATATTGATGATGGTTAATACGCCTGTTGGTTGCTTGTCCCTGCCGACAAAACTCATGCCGCCGTCAACGTTTAAGTCCTCGCCGGTTGAGCTATAGACCACCAGTTGATCCCCGACATTAATTCTTTCCTGTGCCCCCGCCTCAATAAATACTTGATTATCCTTGACTTCAATGATGCGCGTTGTAAAGGGATAGCAGCTTAAGGCGCGGCTAATGTCGTTGCTTGCTTGCTCTATAATCTGAGTTATTTTTTCGCCGGTTGAAGTCGAGTTAAAGCGTTCGCTGCCTACCGTATAGGATGAGGGTATCCATACATCGCCGATCACCGTATCCACATAACGTTGCTGGAAGATTAATGCGCCGGTAAACCCGTCATGCACATAAACATCGATACCGATTCCGCGTCTGGCTATAACATCGCGCGCCAAACTTCTGGCGAATGCCAAAGGTCCGGCGCCGCTGATGTATTCGGTGGACTCGACTTCCAGATCCCTAATCACGCCCGACAGTACAAATTGCACGCCGTTCGATGCGGCTATCTGCATTAGTTTTGACGGATGATAGGCTGTGCGGTCTTGTAATTCGGGAGCCAGGTCGGGTCTTGGGTATAAATTGATATTGGCGGAGTTACTGACTATAAAGTCGCCTGATTCCATTAAAAGATTATTAAGTTCACGCGGAATGCCCGTGTGCAAATCCTGGGTTTCGTGAGCGCTCATTTGCCCTTGATTGGCTAAAGGGAAACCGGTTGCGATAATGCGTTTGCGATAGTGGGGCGAGCAGGAATTGTCGGCGGACAACTCCACCGTGGCTATAACATGATAGATATTATCGGTAGTCCATTCCTTGAGGATTTTAGTGTTGTTCACCGCAGCAGCGGTGCGCATGGACACGGCGTCTATCGAAACGTTATTTTGATCGATTAAAGTCTGGCTGTGAACATTAACGGACCCTTGCATGGATGCCTGCCGGATGGCATCCTGCAACGCCTGTTTTTTGGCTAATAAAGGCGCGCTTTTATTAATAGCGGCTTGACCTTCAGCGGTGACTACCTTGACATCAGGATTAGCCTGGGGTTGAACGGCAGCGCACGATTGGGTTAATAAACATGCGATCCATAGGTATTTGAGTAATATTTTTGCCATTCATCAAACCGGTCTGTTGCGGTAAACAGTTACGACGTTGCTGCATGATCGCCATTAGATACTATTTGTTACAATTTTAAAAGCGTGCGTTCCGGCCGTCACCGTTTTTCTACAGAAACGCACAGAATCGCGATGTCATGGCGCGGATTATTTTCGATTAAATCCCTTGGTTTTTGGATACGTGTAGCAGTCAACCGTGTTGCAGCCCGGACTGATGCTGGATACTGCGGGTGGTGGCGTATAGTCAAAATTGGGCGCCGGATTTCCGGGGTTTTGTTGTAGACACTGATTAATCAATTCGCTGGAACCGTTAATGCACTCGTAGAATCGTGGCGTCAAGTCAAGCTCCACAACCGTTTCAAACGTATCGTCGCCGGCGTAGATGTCGCTGTTGATAGCCGTAGTTCTTTTTACTCTTGCGCCGCGCAAGTAAGCATTAAGATAAATCTGATAATTGTCATGGGAGACTTCCGCATTTGCGACCGTAGTCTGTCCGCGCATTTGGATGCCGGTAAGCTGTTCGGCCATACTTCTATAAGCATCCATCTTGGATGCTCTCATAGCCATTAATTTAATTTGCGAACGCGAATACCGATCGCTTTTTTCGACGGTGCCGTAACCCGTCGCGCTTAGCGTTTTATTCGGTAGAAATGCAATCGTTGGCGGCGCTTTCGGGGCAGTGCAGCCGGTCAGCAATAAACCGGCGGCCAGTCCTGCTATGACCAAGGATGATATATATGCCGCCCCCTTGTTGGGAGCAGGTGCGGCGAATGCTGGATTTAAATATTTAGTTTTCACGGTACTCACTCCTGTGTTGTCTTCTTGGTATATCGGCTGATAATGTGATTACTTAAATTTTTTGTAAGCGATTTACCCGAATGAGCAAGTTAGATACTCAATGGCGTAATACGGTAGGATATAAGCCGCTCGCTGCATTGCATCAAAACCTTGTTCTCTGTATCCTGCACCGCATGCAAATAAATCTGATTTCAGTAGGAAACCGTATGCCGGGCTGGGTGCAGCAGGGCTACGATGAATATGCCAAACGCCTGCCCCGTGAATGCGAACTGGTGCTTAAGGAAATTGCGCCGGGCAAACGGACCAAGAACAGCGATGTCGCCAGGATCGTCAAAGAGGAAGGGGAGCGGATGATCGCGGCTATCCCGCAAGGTTCCCATATTGTAACCTTGGACATCCCCGGAAAAACCTGGACGACGCCCGAATTGGCGGAAGCGATGCAGCGCTGGCTGGAAAGCGGTCAGCATGTCTCGCTATTAATCGGCGGCCCGGAAGGTTTGGCGGATTCGGTCAAACAGCTGGCGCGGGAATCATGGAGTTTGTCGAAACTGACTTTCCCTCATCCGCTGGTGCGCATCGTTGTCGCCGAACAGCTTTATCGCGCCTGGAGCATTCTCCACAACCATCCTTATCACCGCTAATGACTGTACAGATTATTCTCGCCTCAGCCTCTCCCCGGCGCAGGGAATTGCTCGATCAGATTAAGGTGACTTATCGCATCAATCCGGTCGATCTTGACGAGACGCCGTTGCCCAACGAAACCCCGTTGGACTATGTGCGGCGGCTGGCCGCCGAAAAATCTGCCGCATGTGTTGCACAGCTGGGCGGCAGTTTGCCGATCCTGGCTGCGGACACCGCCGTGGTTTTGGACGGCCTGATTATGGGCAAGCCCAAAGACCGCGAGGACGCGCTTGCCATGTTAAGGCAGTTGTCCGGTAAAATGCATCGGGTATACAGCGCTGTTTCGCTGAGGGGGCGGGAGCACGGTCAGGCGGTCAGCATTACCGAGGTGAGGTTCAGGCCGTTGGCGGAAAGCGAAATAGCGGCCTACTGGCGAAGCGGCGAACCGGCCGATAAAGCCGGCAGTTATGCAATTCAAGGCTTGGGCGGTGTATTCGTGGAATCGATAAGCGGCAGTTTTTCCGGCGTGGTCGGTTTGCCGCTGTTTGAGACTGCGGAACTTTTATCCCGGCAAGGCATAGGGTTTTCAAATGAGTGAAGAAATTTTAATCAACGTGACTCCGCCGGAGACGCGTGTGGCGGTTATTGAAAACGGCGTCCTGCAGGAATTGATCATTGAGCGAACCCGGCAGCGGGGTTTGGTAGGCAACATCTATAAAGGTGAAGTGTGCCGGGTTTTGCCGGGTATGCAGGCGGCTTTTGTCGATATTGGCCTGCCTAGGGCGGCTTTCTTGCATCTTTCCGATTTATGCGCGAAGGATCTGGAAAAAAAAGGTTCGGAAAACATCGAGCATTATCTGCATGAAGGCCAGCATATTATCGTGCAGGTGGTCAAAGATCCGTTGGGCAGCAAAGGCGCGCGCTTGACTACGGAAATATCGATTCCGTCGCGGTATCAGGTCTATATGCCTTATGCGCACAATTCCGGCGTATCCCAGCGGATTGAATGCGAGACCGAGCGGGTCCGTTTAAGAGCCTGTCTTGAAGCTTTCAGGCAGGAACATCAATGCGGCGGCTTTATCGCAAGAACAGCGGCGGAATGCGTGGATGAGACGATATTGATGGCCGATATGACGTTTTTGCTGAAACTGTGGGAGTCGATAGCCGCCAAAATCGTCGGCGCCAAGCCCAAACAGTTTATCCATAAGGATTTGCCGCTGAGCATCAGGACCTTAAGGGACTTGTATCGGGAAGGTATTGAAAGGGTCCGGGTCGATTCAAGGGAAACCTATCAACGTTTGGTTGAATTTGCGGAGATTTTTGCGCCGGAAATCGTGCCGGTAATCGAGCATTACACCGGCGAGTGTCCGGTATTCGATATATACAGCGTTGAAGATGAAATCCAAAAAGCGCTGGACCGTAAAGTCAACCTGAAATCGGGCGGACATTTGGTATTCGACCAGACCGAATCGATGACCACTGTCGATGTGAACACCGGCGGCTATGTCGGCGGACGTAATCTGGAAGAGACTATATTTAAAACCAATCTGGAAGCGGCGCAGACGATTTCAAGACAACTCAGGCTCCGAAACCTCGGCGGCATCATTATTATCGATTTTATCGATATGCAAAGCGAGGATCATAAAAAACAGGTTTTGCAGGCATTCGAACGGCATCTTGAAAAAGACCACGCGAAGACCAATATCACCGAAGTATCGGTGCTGGGCTTGGTGGAAATGACCCGCAAAAGAACCCGTGAAAGCCTGGAGCATATACTTTGCGAGCCTTGCAGCGCCTGCGGCGGGCGTGGCGTGCTGAAGACCGCGGAATCAATGTGCCTGGAAATATTCCGGGAGATTATTCGCGAAGTCCGGCAGTACAAAGTTAAGAAAATATTGGTTTTGGCATCCAATGAAGTTGTGGAAATGTTGCTGGATGAGGAAGCGGATATGCTGGCCGAATTGGAGGTCTTTTTGGGCGTGCGCATCAAGTTCAGGGCCGAGGCTGAATACAACCAGGAGCAGTATGATGTGGTTCTTCTTTGAGACGAAAGGCGCAAGGCGAAGGGCGAAAGATAGCGGCAAAGCCTGCGAGACATTAAATGCCTTTTTAGCCTTGAATCTTTAGTTATGAACCCTTTACCTTTCGCCTGCCTTTGTGATTCATCATATTAAGCGCGCCACCCGGCACCTCATTTTCTGGTCAGTGATCGCGGCAGCTATCGGCTTGACCGGTATGCGCCTTTTATTGTCTGGGATTGAACACTACAAGTCGGATTTGGCGAGTCATGTCAGCGACCTTGTCGGCACCCCGGTCACAATAGGCCGCCTGGGCGCAAAAATGCGCGGTTTTAATCCCCAACTGGTGTTAAAAGACATCACCATTTTATCCGCCGCGTCTGCTGACAACGGGAAACCTGCTATCCAGTTTACCGAAATACGCTTGGGTATTAGCGTGCTGGATATGCTGGTCAGTAGGGATTTATTGTCTTCGTCCTGGGTTACGTTGGTGGGCGCCAAGCTTGCCGTTAAACGACAGCAGGACGGAAGTGTTGTTATTGTCGGCTTAAAAGCCAGCGATGGGCAGCCGCAGTGGTTGTTGCAGGGAGGAAAGTACGAGGTCTTGCAAAGCGAAATTACTTGGCAGGACGAAACAAGTCACAGTAAACCGCTGTTGTTCAATCAGGTGGACTTGGCAATCCGCAATGACGGCGAGCGGCACCGGCTGAATATGTTGACGAAGTTGCCGGAAAAAGTCGGCGATACTTTAAGGGTATCGATGGATTTTGCAGGCAATGTGTTCGAACCATCGACCATTCAGGGGCGCATTTATATAGACGGAAAGTCCGTCAACTTGCCTGAGTTGGCTGCGTTAGGGCAGGCCTCGGTCGGAGATCAAATCAATATCAATGCCGGCGTCGGCGATTTTAAAATCTGGGCCGATTGGCGGCAATCGCAGTTGGCGTCGATGGATATAGCGGCGCAAATTCAACAGATGAAACTGGTCCGGCAGGGAAAGCCGGAATTTAAGGTCAAACAGCTGGAAACCCGGCTTCACTGGGGAATGAATGATTTCCCCACGGGGGCGAGCAATTCGTGGCGGCTCGATGTAAGCGATTTTGCTCTGGAAACCCAGGACAGCGCCAAAGACGACGTTAAAAAATGGCCTTCCGCGGTATTCAGCGTTGCCGGACAGCCTATGGACGATAGCGCTTTGCATAAAATAGCGTTGTTTGTCGAACGGCTGGACTTGCAGGAAGCGTCCGAGCTGGCGCAGTTTTTCGCGCCCTTGCCGGGCGAGCAGGCTGAAATATTGGCAAAAGCCCGGTTGAAAGGATCGTTGGAAAATTTCTCCCTGTTTGCCGACCTGGATACAAAATCGGTGGCGCTGAACGGCAGGTTTGCCAATATCGGTGTCGCGTCGCTGTCGTCCGTTCCCGGCATAGAGAATTTGACCGGCGGGATCAAGGGCAGCGAAAAGCAGGGCTCTATTACCCTTGCGACTAAAGATGCGTGGTTAACAGGGCCGGACCTGTTCCGCGAAGCTTTACCGGTCAACCGGCTTCAAGGGACATTAGATTGGCGGCAGGCGGAACATGTCTGGTCCGTGTCCAGTCCATCAATTGAATTGGACTCGATGAGCTTCCAGAGCAAAACCCGGTTCCGCGTCGACATTCCCGAAGCCGGCAAGCCCGTGTTTATGGATCTGCAAACTGCATTTACCGGTGAGGACGCCAGCGAGGCCAAGCATTATTTACCGGTCGGCATTATGGATGAAGAGGTCGTTGCCTGGCTGGACCGCGCATTCGTCAGCGGCAGGATGACCAACGGCGGCTTGCTGGTTTACGGCAACCTTAAGGATTTTCCGTTTACCGACGCGCCGGGCGTTTTTGAGGGGGTATTTAATGGCGAGCAGTTCGACTTGTCGTTCGATTCCGAATGGCCCGATATAACCGGCATGAATGCGGAAGTCATGTTCTCGCAGGGCGGCCTCACGGTTAATGTCCTGCAAGGGCAATCCGGCGATGTGTCCATTAAGCAAGCTGAAGTCGCCATTCCGTCGCTGAATAAGAGCAAGCAATTGCTGATCAAGGGCGAGGCAGAAGGAGGTATAGCTCAGGTGCTGGCTTATATGCAGCAAACGCCGTTGAGTTCGCCGGTGGATTCGCTGCTGGAAGCCATTATTCCTCAAGGAAATACCCAAATAGCGCTGGATCTTAAAATTCCATTAACCGACGGTGCGCCGACCAAAGTCGATGGAACGGCGCAATTGAAAGACGCCCGACTGACGGTGAAATCCCTGGATTTGCCTGTCAGTAAAATGAACGGCGAGCTCAAGTTCAATGAGCAGGGTGTTTATAGCGACACCATTAAAGCTGTGGCCTTGGGGCATCCGATACAATTCAACATTAAAAGTTCGGATGTTCAAACCACCGTTAACGTGGAGGGGGAAGTCGGGATTGACGACCTACAGGCGCAATTTGACATGCCCTGGTGGAGCATCGCCGACGGGGAGACGGATTACCGGTTAAAGCTGGGGCTGCCATACGGTGGGGCTGCGGCGGAAGTGTTTGTGGAGTCGATGCTGTCCGGCGTATCCTTGGATTTGCCGGAGTCATTGGCTAAAACACGGGAGCAGAAAACACCGTTGTCGTTGATATTTAGCTTAAACGATAAACAGTTATTGCCGTTGCAACTTAATTACGACAATAAGCTGAAAGCGGCGTTGCAGTTGGATACCAAACAAAAGACCCTTTATTCGGGGCATGTGCTGGTGGGAAATGGCGAAGTCGCCCAGGTTCAGGATGCGGGATTAAAGCTCGAGATCAACCGTGACCGTTTGGCTTTGCAGGAGTGGTTGGCGCTGGCTGCCGCCCAGGGCGCGGGGGACGGTGTTACCGAACTGAAGATTCATAGCGATCATGCATTGTGGAAGAAAACCGATATAGGCCTTTTCGATCTGGTCTTGAAGCACAATGACAAGTATTGGGACGGAGCCCTCGCAGGATCATTTGCAAAAGGAAAAGTCCTGATTCCCGCCGACTTCAAAAGCACGGACAGAATCAGTCTGGACATGGCGTTGCTGGATCTTTCGGCATTAAAGCAAATAGGCGCGAAAGATTCCTCCCGTGCTGTTCCTTCGGGCGCTCCGGGAGCAAAGCCGATCCTGGCGGATTTATCTTCGCCCCTCAAGGCGTTATCGCCGGAACTGGTGCCGTTATTGACGATCACCAGCAATAAAACGCTATGGCGCTCGGTCGACTTGGGCCGGTTGTCATTGGAAACCGAGCGCATACCCGGCGGCATGGGGTTCACGAATGTACAGCTGGCGGGAGAAGAACAAAAACTGGTTTTTTCGGGCGATTGGACGGCAAGCGGCGGGCAATCGGTAACGCACACCCAAGGCCATTTGGACGTGCCGCGCGCAGGGCGGCTGCTGGCAAAGCTCGGCATTACCCAAGATCTGACCGAAACCGAAGCATCCGTTGATTTTTCCGCCAACTGGAACGCCGCGCCGTATCAATTCTCGCTGGCGGAGCTGAAGGGCGAAGTGGATGTTAACCTTAAAAACGGACGCATTTTAAGCATCGAGCCCGGCTTCGGCCGGGTGCTGGGCATGTTGGCGCTGGCGCAGTGGATAAAACGGGCACAGCTTGATTTTAGCGACATTTATGAGGAAGGCTTGACGTTCAACAGCATCAAGGGGCATTTCGATTTGGCTCGCGGGATTGCGTCAACCCATGACTTGGTTGTCGACGCCGTTCCCGCAAAAATCGCGATTAACGGGGACACCGATCTTGTTAGCCAAACCGTTGATCACATTGTCGATGTCACACCTAAAAGTGCCGAGGCCGTGCCTATTGCTGGTACAATTATGGGCAAAGTGGCGGCCCTGGTCGGGCGGTCGCTGACGGGCAAAGATCAGGAGGGATTTTTCTTTGGTTCCCAGTATCTGGTCAAGGGCGCGTGGGACAAGGCGGAAATCATTCCGATGCATAAAAACGACGGATTGTTACAGAAAACCTGGAACGGCATTACCGACTTTCCATGGATAGGAAAAGAAGAAACCACGCAGCAGTTAGAAAAGCAGAACACGGATGGCGCGGATTTGACTGATAAACACTGATAGAATTATCCAGATAAAACACTTGGCTTCAGCTTTTTAGAAATCCGTTTAACCAGTGTTATCCGTGTTCCCTATATAAAAATTGTATCTGCTGAGCAGTCATAAATTTAAGAGAGAGCAATATGAGTAGATGTGCGGCCATACAAATGGCGTCAAGTCCCAATATCAGCGCCAATTTGCTGGAAGCCGGCAAGCTTATCGCGGAAGCGGCCAAAGCGGGAGCAAAGCTGGTGGCTTTGCCGGAAAATTTTGCGCTGATGGGCGACCATGAATTGGACAAAATCAAAGCGAAAGAAGTTGACGGTTCAGGACCTATCCAGAGCTTTTTGGCGTCGGTCGCCAAAAAATACGGGGTCTGGGTGGTTGGAGGCACCATTCCGATCGTGGGCAACGACAGCAATAAAGTGCGGGCGGCTTGCCTGGTTTATAACGATCAGGGCGAGCGGGTCGCACGTTACGATAAAGTGCATTTGTTCGATGTCTGCGTTCCCGACAGCGATGAAGTTTACCGCGAATCCGATTCTATTGAGCCGGGTACCGACTCGGTGGTGATCGACACGCCTTTCGGCAGGCTGGGCATCGCCGTCTGTTACGATCTGCGCTTTCCCGAATTTTTCCGCAAGATGGGCATGGAAATACTGGTTATCCCGTCAGCCTTTACCGCGGAAACAGGCGCCGCTCATTGGGAAGTGCTGTTGCGCGCCCGCGCGGTGGAAAACCTGTGTTATGTGATTGCGCCGAATCAGGGCGGCTTTCATATTAACGGACGTAAAACTTTCGGACACAGCATGATTATCGATCCGTGGGGTGTGGTGCAGGATTGCTACAAAACGGGCGGCGGCTTTGTCTCCGCTGAAATAGAACTGGAACGCCTGGAAAAAGTGCGGGGCGCATTTCCGGCGTTGAGCCATCGTCGTTTTTTTTAGTGAATAATATGCACGTCATAGTTAAAAGTTTATTGTTGACCGGTTTTTTAGTTTCTTGCGGGACCACGGAAGAAAGTCGCTACCGCGACACCGAAGCCCTTGAGCGTCCGCCAACGGTGGCCAGCAGCCCGACCAGGGAGCAGCGTGTTGTCGATACCAGCTCGATTCCGAAGAAAAAAGACAAAACGGGCTTAGGTTCGGATGTTTACCAGAGTACGCCAACGCAGCTGACGATCAGACAGTCTTTTGATGACGCTTGGTCCACCTTAAAGCGGGCTCTGAAGCAAAGCGGTATCAAAATCACCGATCATGAGCGCGACAAGGGGCTTTATTATGTGACACGAGAGCAAGATGAAGCGGATACTTCCGGTTTCTTTGCCAAGGCGAGCTCCCTCTTCGGTAGCGATAAAACCACCTATTTGTTGACCGTAAAGCAGGAAGGCGCCGAAACAAAGGTGACCGCAACGGTAGCCCACGCTACCGAACAAAGCAGCGCGGCGGCCAAGGATGGTGCGCCGGAAACCGCGGAAGAAGGCCCGGAAGACCTGATGCAGTCGCTGTTTAAGACGCTGCGCGATAAGCTGGAAGAAGAATGATGGAGGCGAAAGGCGAAAGGCAAAGGGCAAATGGCGAAAAATATCGTCTTGCACCTTTCGTCTTTTGCCTTTAGCCCTTTGCCTTTTACCTTAAATCCCTATTATTGATTTGTTGATGGAAATACTAAACCTTGCAAGACAAGCCATCTTAATGCCGACCGGCATACAGGATGGCGATATTGAAAAGATTATGGGCCGGTTGCTCAGTTCGCCGGTTGATGCGGCGGATATTTACTTTCAATCCAGCCATTTTGAATCTTGGGTCATGGAAGGCGGCATCATTAAGGAAGGCAGTCATAATATCGAGCAGGGCGCCGGAGTGCGCGCGGTATTCGGCGAAAAAACCGGCTTTGCCTACAGCGACCGGATTGAACTGCCGGTGCTGCTGGAAGCGGCCAATAATGTCAAAGCTATCGTTCGGCAAGGGCAGGACGCGGAACCGCTGCATTGCAAGGTCGCGACAAAGGCGGCCGGAAGGCCGAATTATTACCCCACGCAAAATCCGCTAAAATCGCTGGCGGATCAGCAGAAAATCGATTTATTGCGCAGGGTTGACAGCGAAACCCGCAAACTGGACAGTCGGATTGAAGAAGTCATCGTCAGTCTGGTCGGCCTCCATGAACATATCCTGGTCGCACGGCAAGACGGCTCTTTGGTCGCGGACGTGCGGCCTTTGGTGCGGATGAATGTCACGGTCATCGTCGAACAAAACGGCCAACGCGAGCAAGGCAGCATGGGCGGCGGTGGGCGTAGCGATTACGGCTATTTCATCGACCGGGATACCGCGCTGGAATACGGCCGCGAAGCGGTAAGACAGGCGCTGGTTAACCTGGAAGCGGTCGAAGCCCCGGCCGGCAATATGACTGTCGTGCTGGGGCCGGGTTGGCCCGGCATCTTGTTGCATGAAGCCATCGGCCACGGCCTGGAAGGCGATTTTAACCGCAAAGGCACTTCGGCATTCAGCGGCCGCGTCGGCGAGCGGGTAGCCTCCGATTTATGCACCGTGGTCGATGACGGCACCTTGGAAGGACGGCGCGGCTCGTTGAGTATCGATGATGAAGGCACGCCGACCGAACTTACCGTTTTGATCGAAAACGGCATCCTCAAAGGCTACATGCAGGATCAACTCAATGCCCGGTTAATGGGCGTCAATTCTACCGGTAACGGTCGGCGCGAATCCTACGCCCACCTGCCGATGCCGCGCATGACCAATACCTATATGCTGGCGGGACAACATGATCCCGAAGAAATCATAAAAACGGTGAAAAAAGGCCTGTATGCGAAAAATTTTGGCGGCGGACAAGTCGATATTACCTCCGGCAAATTCGTGTTTTCCGCCAGCGAAGCTTATCTGATCGAGAACGGCAAAATCACCCGTGCGGTTAAAGGCGCGACCTTGATCGGCAACGGCCCGGATGTGCTAACCAAAGTGTCGATGGTCGGCACCGATCTGGCGCTGGACAGCGGAGTCGGCAGTTGCGGCAAGGAAGGGCAAAGCGTGCCGGTCGGCGTCGGGCAGCCTACGTTAAAGATTGACGGCTTGACGGTTGGCGGGACGAGTGTTTAGGCTGAATTCATTTCAAACACGAAAGTCATGTAGGGTGCGCATCGCGCACCATTTTTCTACACAGAATTAGAGAAAACAGTGCAAAATCACGAACAAATCAACCGCTTAAAAAACACCGTTCAGTCCATCCTGGACGAAGCCGTAAAACAGGGCGCCAGCGCCGCGGAAGCGGGTTTAAGCCAGGAAAACGGCTTGTCCGTATCGGTGCGTCTGGGCGATGTCGAAACCATAGAACATCACTGCGACCAAGGGCTGGGCGTGACGGTTTATTTCGGCAAGCGCAAAGGCTCGGCCAGCACCACCGATTTGTCGCCTGCTTCGATCAGGGAAACGGTCGGCGCGGCATGCAGCATTGCCCGTTACACCAGCGAAGACGAGTATGCCGGGTTGCCGGAAAAGGAGTTATTGGCGACCGAATTTCCCGATCTTGATCTTAACCATCCGTGGGATATTGGCGTCGATGGGGCGATTGCGCTGGCGATTGAATGCGAAAGCGCGGCGCGGTCTTACCATAAAGAAATTACCAATTCCGAAGGCGCTTCGGTCGATACCCATCAGGGCGTCCGGGTGTTGGGCAACAGCTTGGGCTTTCTTCAGGGCTATGCCTCAACCCGTCATTCCTTGAGCTGTTCGGTGTTAGGGCAGCGCGGCGACAGCATGCAGCGAGATTACTGGTACACCGTGGCAAGGAATGCGGCCAATCTGGAATCCGCAGCCGACGTCGGTAAAAAAGCCGCCGAGCGGACGATCCGCCGTTTAGAGGGGCGCAGCCTAAGTACGCGGCAATGTCCGGTGTTGTATTGCGCGGAAACCGCTTCCGGTTTGCTCGGGTCGTTTATCGGCGCGATCAGCGGCGGCAATCTATACCGCAAGTCATCGTTTTTGCTGGATGCGCTAAACACCCAAGTTTTCCCTGAATTTGTCCGCATCCACGAGCAGCCCTATTTGAAAGGCGCTTTGGGCAGCGGCGCGTATGACGGCGAGGGCGTCGCGACCCAAACCCGCGATATCGTCAGCGACGGTATTTTACGCGGTTATGTGTTGAGCACCTATTCCGCCCGCAAGCTGGGGCTGCGCAGCACGGGCAATGCCGGCGGTGTGCATAATTTAACGATCGATCCGGGCAAGCTCGATTATCAGGGCATGTTGAAAGAACTGAACACCGGTTTGCTGGTCACCGAGCTGATGGGGCAGGGGGTCAATATGGTGACCGGCGATTATTCGCGCGGTGCGGCCGGATTCTGGGTCGAGAACGGCGAGATTCAATACCCGGTTGAAGAAATTACCATTGCCGGAAACCTGAAAGACATGCTTAAAAACATCGTTGCGGTGGGCAATGACGTCGATTATCGCGGCAATATACGCACCGGCTCCATACTGGTTGAGCGGATGTCGATTGCCGGGGAATAAGCCGGTTGTTATGATGTCTTGAATAGTTGTCTTGGGCAGTTTGCTAGCGGAGGTAAAATCATGTCGGCAAATTTACAGTCTACCAACGCCTGGATCAGTGAGGAAGATTACCTGGCAGGCGAATTAACCAGCGAAATCAAGCATGAATATATCGACGGCTACGTTTATGCGATGGCAGGCGCAAGCCGGAACCATGAACGAATCGCGGGGAATATTTATCGGGAATTCGGCAATCATTTAAAAAACAAACCCTGCGAGCCGTTCAGCTCCGACCTGAAAATAAAGGCCGGCAGCCGGTTTTTCTACCCGGATGTGATGGTCGTCTGCGATGAACAGAGCCGGCACGATTATTACACCGATTCGCCGGTGATTGTTGTCGAAGTTTTGTCGAAAGCTTCACGGCGCGTCGATGAAACGACCAAGCGTATCGCCTACCAGAGTATTCCCAGCCTGAAAGAATACGTCTTGATCGAACAGGATTTTGTCGATGTGGAAGTCTGTCGAAGAAGCGAAGGCTGGGTTTCCAATCATTATTTTATGGGCGACAGCGTGCGCTTTGATGCGATTGGTTTAACGCTGACAGTCGAAGAAATCTACGCCCGCGTCGACAATGACGAGGTTCGATCTTATATTCAAGAGCAGCAGGCGCAGCAGTAATTTACGCTTAAAGGCTCCGCACAATATCGGCTATCAGCTGCGGTCCGCGATAAATCAGGCCGCTGTATACCTGCACCAGACTGGCTCCCGCTTTTAATTTTTCCTGCGCATCTTCAGCAGTCAAAATGCCGCCCGCAGCAATAATCGGAATTTTGCCGTTCAATTCCGCAGCCAATCCCCGCACGACAAAAGTCGATTTTTCCTTAACCGGCGCGCCGCTTAAACCGCCGGTTTCATGGGCAAGCGGATGATTTGCAATCATGTCGCGGGCAATCGTGGTGTTGGTCGCAATCACGCCGTCGATTTCAAATTCCAGCAACAGCTTGGCAATATGGGTTATTTCGTCGTCGGTCAGATCGGGCGCTATTTTCAGGGCCAAAGGCACGTACTTGCCGTGTTGCTGTTGCAGTCTTAGCTGCTCTTCTTTTAAGGTGGAAATCAGGCTTTTGATTTCATCGCCCTGTTGCAGTTGGCGCAAGTTCTTGGTGTTCGGCGAAGAGATATTAATAGTGATGTAGCCGGCCGAGGTGTAGGCCTTGCGCAAGCCGATCAGATAATCGTCCGCCGCCTTCTCAATTGGCGTATCGAAGTTCTTGCCGATATTGATGCCCAGAATGCCGGAGTAACGGCTTTGTTTTACCCGGCTCAGCAGATGGTCTATGCCCAGATTGTTAAAGCCCATGCGGTTGATGATCGCCTGATGCTCAGGCAGCCTGAACAAGCGCGGTTTCGGGTTGCCCGGCTGCGGGCGCGGCGTCACCGTGCCGATTTCTATAAAACCGAAACCCAATGCGGCCAGCGCATTAATATAATCGCCGTTTTTATCGAGGCCGGCGGCAAGGCCGACCGGGTTATTAAAGTCCAGTCCCATGATCGTGGCCGGTTTGTGGTCAACTGCCGGGTAGATCAGTTTTGATAAGCCCGAAACATGGGCCGCGTTCAGCAGTTTAAGCGTCACTTCGTGGGCGGTTTCAGGGTCCAGGGAAAATAACAAGGGGCGCAGTAAGGGGTAAAGGTTCATGTATGTGACCGTGTTGTTAGGCTGAATGGGTATGGCGTTCAATGTGGGCGGGATAATGTATAAGGCTCCGGTGCTATCGCTGTCGGACGCTCCAGCACAAGGTCGACCATCAATTGCGCCGATGCGGGTCCCATCGCCAGACCGTTTCTAAAATGACCGGCATTAATGTATAAATTGCCGATCTCGGGATGCTTGTCGATATACGGTATGCCCTGTTCGGTGCCGGGCCTTAATCCCGCCCAATGTTTAACCAGAGGAAAGTTCTTAAGCGACGGCAGTAAATTTAATGCAAATGCACTCAGTCGGTCACGGGCTTCGGTTGTTGTTATTTTGTTGAAATCATCCTGTTCTACCGTACTGCCTGCCAGTATTTTACCGTCTCGCCGCGGAATCAAGTATTGGTCGTCATCCAGCACCATATAAGTCAGCGTTTCGGGCTGGGCGTCGAATAACAGCATTTGGCCTTTCACGGGGCTGATTTTCGGCGCATTTTCGATAAAGGACGGGAAAAATCGTTCAAACAACTGGCCGCTCCAGGCGCCCGCAGCAATAATCAACTGATTGACTGCGAACTGGCCGGACGTGGTATCGATCGCCGTTATGCGGTTTTTATCCAGGGTAACCGCTGTTAACTCGCAATGTTCCATGAATGTAGCGCCTTTGTTAATCAGGTCCTGCTTTAATGATTTAACCAGACGGGGATTGCGGGCCTGGGCAATTTCCGGCAGCCAAAGCGGCTGGTCTGGGATTGTATCAAGCATGTTAAAAAAATCTGCACCGGCGGGCCGATAGACAATACCGTTAGCGTCGCACCAGTTGGTAGCCGCGGTAAGGTCGGGGTTTTTAACAATCAATAAGCCGCAGGGATTCCATTCCGGGTCGATCAGGGTTTCGCTAGTCAGTTGCGAGGCTAACGTCGGATACAGCTTCAGGCTTTGCAGCACCAGCCGGGTAATCGCATCCGGTTGTCGCCATGGATAAAGCGGCAGCAAAATACCGCCGCCCGCCCAGGATGATTCCTGTCCCGGCTCATTCTTCTCAATAATGGCGACGGTAGCGCCGGTCTTAATAAACTCGCGGGCAGTTAGCAGGCCGATAATGCCGCCGCCAATGATGGTAATATCCGGGGTTATGGTCATATGTATTTGCTAAGGGATCTGGGCAAAAAAATATTGTTACTATTCAGCGGGCAAGAGCAGCATGTCGATGCCGCCGATATAATTAGGCTTAAATAAGATTTTACCGGATTGAAAAATTTTATCTTTGGTGGCTGGCTTTAATAGCTTGTCGGCCGGAAACTGTTGCGTCTTTCGCCGTTTTAAATTTGTCGTTTTTTTGTCGTACTTTGTCTGCGGAATTTTGACACATTGCTCGGCAGCGGGTTCATTTTATTTCACTGAGTACGATGCGAAAACTTTAACCGGTGTTTGAATGCGTCTAGGAGAAATAATTTGTTGTTTTTTGCATACAATTAATCGTTCAGCATTAAAATCATGGTTTACTTATTGATAAATAAGGATTAATTAATATAAAAAAAATGGCGTTAAAACTTGTAGGGAATTAGTTTAACTGCTACTATTACTCTCGGAAGATAGGCTTTGTTGTATTAAAGCAAATTTCTATAAAATAACAACCTCATGAGGGGGATAAATGATCAATAAAACTAAACTAGCGCTGGGCATTGCGACAGCAACATTAACAATGGCCGGCGCATTGGTTTCTCCACAAGCTATGGCGCTTTCAAAAGCGGATCGCGTTGCGGAAGCGGCAAACAATAAAGTGGATGCATTGGAAGCTCAAATGCAGGCTATGCAGGCTGAATTAAGCCGTTTAAAAGCGGCAGCAAACCGTCCTAGCGCTGATGCAGGCAAGGTTCAGGAGCTGGATCAGTGGATGAACTCGGTTAAATCGGCTCCAAAAGAAGCTAAAAGAAGCAAAGACAACATGGTGTTCTTCCGTGGCGGTTATGCTCATTCCAATCAAAAACGTGGCGGAACAAATGGCTCCGTTAGTGGCGGTGGAGCAGTGTCGGCAGATGGTGATCTCTTGGTTGGAACTAACGCGGATCGCGCGGATAAGGACGCATGGTATTTCGGCGCCGCTTTTGATTTTAGCCTGAACGATGATTTGTTTGGCTTGATGGATAAAACAGAGGTTTTGGCTGAGTTGAATGCTGAATATAAGCAGTATAGCACTGCAACACAATCTGTTTTAACGGGTCAAAGCGTTACGACTAATCAGTTAAACCTATCGGCTTCGCCAAAAGTCAAATTTCTGAAAGGCAATGCTTTCAGACCTTGGTTGATTCCAGTCGGTCTTGATTTAAATATCGTTAGCCCTCCTTCCGGAGCGGTTACTGTTTTAAATCCTGGTTTGGTGTTTGGTGTGGGTGCTGATTATAAGATCTGGAAAGATGTTTATGTAGGTGCTGATACACGTTATCACTATTCTACAGGCAATCTTGACGGGGTTAACACTGACGGCGTTACCGCTGGCGGTTACCTCGGTCTTGGCTTCTAAGCGTTTAGTTTAGAAACAAACCTGAAAAAGGGAGGGTTTTAAACCCCTCCCTTTTTTTATGTTTGCAGAATTAAAAAGAGGTGTTAGGTAAAGGCTCAAGGTAAAATAGCGTTTTTCCGGTTTTCTCCGGGAAACAAATTAGCTTTAGATGCTGTTGCCCATGAAAACTCTTTACCCTGAAATTTTGCCCTACCACAGTTTTTTCCTCGAAACCGGCAGTATGCATTCGGTTTATGTCGAGCAGTCCGGCAATCCTGCCGGCATTCCGGTTGTTTTTCTGCACGGTGGGCCATGCTCGGGAACCAAGCCCGATCATCGGCGTTTTTTTAATCCCGAACTTTACCGGATTGTTCTGTTTGACCAGCGCGGCTGCGGTCAGTCGCTGCCTTTTGGCGAGCTGGAAAACAACACTACTCAGGATTTAATCGATGACATGGAGCGTATCCGTGAACAGCTGGCTATCGCTCAATGGCTGGTGTTCGGGGGGTCGTGGGGAGGAGCGTTGGCTTTACTGTATGCCCAGCAGCATAAAGATAAAGTGATGGGCTTGATCATTCGTGCAGTGTTCTTGGCGCGGCAGCGGGATTTGGACTGGTTTGCCAAAGATGGCGCGGGCAAGGTTTATCCCGAGCAATGGCAGCGGCTGATTGAAAGCATTCCTGCGCCTGCTCAGGATAATCTGCTGCAAGGACTGTGCGATGTGGTGTGGGGAGAAGACGAGGTGGCAAAAAGGCGGGCAGCTAGAGAGTGGACGGCTTGGGGCGGTCAGGTATCCTTAGGCGGGGATTATCGGCCGAGTCCGAATGGCGAACATACGTCCGAGAAAATGGTTAAACAGGTGCGCATGGAGCTGCATTACGCCCGGCACCGTTATTTTATTGAGGAAAACCAGATATTGGACAACTGCAACGGTTTGGCTGAGATTCCAACGGTGATCATTCATGGCCGCCACGATTTTGTCTGTCCGATGGAGGCTGGGTACAGTCTGCATAAAGTATTGCCGAATGCTGAGTATATTGTATTGCCTAATGCAGGTCATGTTGCTCAAGGGAAGGAAATGGTCGAAGCGTTGGTCTCTGCAACCGACAGGTTCGCAGAACGCGGCGGCAGTACTCATAAATCATCCTAAATTTACATTCAACCGCCCTATAAAGCCGTAAATGCTTTATCATTGCATACTAAAATAAGCTTTGAGGTTTTTACTTATGGCGGGCGCGTTTGAAACGCCATGTTGATAATGCCTTAAGCGACTGGAACGCAACTTGTACCGATAGATGAAATTAGATGATCAAGAGCTCCGCAAATTGGGCTTAGCTGTTATTCAGGTGGAAACACGGGCGGTTGCCGCATTAGCCGATCAGATTAATGATGATTTTGTGCTCGCCTGCAAGTTAATGTTTGACTGTAAAGGTCGCGTTGTGGTTACCGGTATGGGGAAATCAGGGCATATTGCCGGTAAAATTGCCGCGACATTGGCCAGCACCGGAACGCCTGCTTTTTTTGTGCATTCGGGCGAAGCCAGTCATGGCGATTTGGGCATGATTACCCGGCAGGATGTCGTGCTGGCCTTGTCAAATTCAGGGGAAACAGAAGAGGTTTTAACGATACTGCCGATTATTAAACGGCTGGGCGTACCGTTAATAGCGATGACCGGCAATCCGGCTTCAACACTGGCCAAGTTTGCGACCACCCATATCAACGTCACTGTTGAGCAGGAAGCGTGCTCGTTGGGTCTTGCTCCGACTTCCAGCACGACGGCGGCGTTGGTGATGGGCGATGCGTTGGCGGTTTCCTTGCTCGAAGCGCGGGGGTTTACCCGCGACGATTTTGCCTTGTCCCATCCCGGCGGCAGTTTGGGTAGGCGTCTGTTATTGATGGTTGGCGATATTATGCATGCCGATAATGATGTGCCCATCGTTCCTGAGTCCGCACTTATCAGTCATGCATTGCTGGAGATGACCGAGAAGAAGCTAGGCATGACGGCTATTGTCGATGCGGGCAACCGCGTCACCGGCATTTTCACCGATGGCGATTTGCGGCGGATGCTGGGCAGGAATCTGGATGTGCATAAGACGGCTATTACCGAAGTGATGACCCCGAATTGCGCTGTTATTTCGGCGGATATTCTGGCGGCGGAAGCCATGCAAATTATGGAGCGGAAAAAGATTAACGCGTTAATCGTCGTTGATGAGCAGCGCAGAGCGATAGGGGCTTTGAATATGCATGACCTGGTTCGTGCAGGGATAGTATGATGACGGACATACAAAACAGGTTGGCTATTTTGGAAAAAGCCAAGAAACTCAAGTTGCTGATTCTGGATGTGGACGGGGTATTAACCGACGGCAAGTTGTTTTTTGATGCCGAGGGCAACGAATACAAGTCATTTCACGCGCGGGACGGTCACGGTATCAAGCTGTTGCGGCAGACCGGCGTTGAGGTTGCGGTGATTTCCGGGCGCAAATCAAGCTCGGTTGCGTTGCGCATGAAAAACCTGGGCATTGAGCATGTGTATCAGGGTCATGAAAATAAAATCGCCGCATTTAACGAGATTCTTCAGAAAACAGGCATAACGCACGAACAGGCGGCGCACGTCGGCGATGACTTGTTGGATTTGCCGATAATGATTAGAGTCGGTCTGGCGATTGCCGTTAATGACGCCAACTTTGCCGTTAAGCAACGCGCCGATTGGTGTACGACATTGCCCGGAGGGCAAGGCGCGGTCAGGGAAGTCTGTGATTTTATTATGCAGGCGCAAGGCCGTTTTGATGAAGTTTTGAATGCTTACCTGGTTCGCTGAGCGCGAAGTGAAATGACCCGGTTAAATGGAAACTACATGCATCTGTTCCTGTTCGCTATCGCGATAGGAAGCTGGTGGCTGATTAAGTTGACGGGCTCGGATGAGCCGAGTCACATAGCTGTTCCGGCGCACAGCCCTGATTATTTCAGCAAGGGCTATACGAAATGGGAAATGAGTGAGCAGGGCAGGCCGAAAAGCAAACTGATTGCCGATGAAATGACCCATTACAGCGATGACGGCACCACACACCTGACAAATCCATTGATGTTTTTTTATAATGACAAGACGCCGCCGTGGGTCATTCAATCGGAGACCGGTATTTTGTCAGCCGATGGCAAGGATTTATTGTTAAACGGCAAGGTTGTTGTGGACAGGGCCGCCGCTGAAGGCGTCAGAGAGCTTAAGATTTATAGCTTTAATTTAAAAGTAAAACCGGAAATCAGTTATGCAGAAACCGATGAGTGGGCAGAGTTGATCAGCCTGCCGAACTGGACGACAGGGGTCGGCATGAAGCTGACTTTTGCGGAACCGATTCATCTGGAATTGCTCTCTAATGTAAAGGGTAACTATGAAACAAAAAAAGAAAACCCGAGATAGCGTAATGCGCGGGAGCCGCTGCTGTTTATTGTTATTAGCGCTTTATAGCGCCGGTGCTTGCGCCTTGGAAAGCGACAGCGACCAGCCGATCATTATCGATTCGGATACGGCGACGTATGATGATGTCAAGGCTATCAGCACTTATACGGGTAATGTAATCTCAATTCAGGGCAGTATCCGGGTAAACTCGGATAAGTTGGTGGTTTATTTTGTAGACGGTGAGGCTGATAAGCTGGTGTTTACCGGTAATCTTGCAAAATTTAAACAAACGCCGCACGAGGGGGCTAAAGATATAGTCGGTGAGGCGCTGACAGGCGAGCATTATCCTAAAAAGAATTTGTTGATTTTGATCGATAAAGCTACGGTCTGGCGGGAGAACGGCGTTTATAGCAGCGACTTTATCGAATACGATCTCAAAACCTCGCTGGTTAAAGCCGGAGAAAAAGAGTCTACGAATAAACGCGTTCATGTCATATTGCAGCCGAAAGAAAAAGAACAGCCGCCCGTAGCGGAACAACCGGCCAAGGGTAGCAAATGACAAGGCGCAGAGTTCAAGAAGCCGGATACCAAAAAGTTCTTTTCAATTTTACTTTTTAAAGATGACCAGACTAGCCGCAAAACAGCTGATTAAAAACTACAATAAACGCAATGTGGTTAACGGTGTTTCATTGCATGTTGATACCGGTGAAGTCGTCGGCTTGCTGGGTCCTAACGGAGCCGGTAAAACCACCAGTTTTTATATGATGGTAGGCCTGATTAAAGCCGATGAAGGCGAGATTACCCTGGATTCGCAAGTTATTACCCATCATCCGATGCATTTGAGGGCGCAATTGGGTATAGGTTATTTGCCTCAGGAACCGTCGGTTTTTCGGAAATTGAGTGTGGCGGATAATTTACGCGCAGTCTTGCAAATTCGTTCCGACTTAACCGAAGGACAGGCGGAGTTATTGATTGAGGAATTGTTGCAGGAGTTTCATATCCTTCATTTGCGGGATCAAACCGCTTTGGGTTTGTCGGGCGGCGAACGGCGGCGCGTCGAAATCGCCAGGGCGTTGGCGACTAACCCGCAATTTATCTTGCTGGACGAGCCTTTTGCCGGTGTTGATCCTATATCGGTGGACGATATAAGAAAAATCATCGAACATTTGAAAGACCGCAACATCGGCGTGTTGATTACTGAACATAATGTCAGGGAAACATTAAGTATTTGCGATCGGGCGTATATACTTAACAACGGTAGGGTGATCGCAGAAGGTGCGGCCGAAGCTATCGTTGCCAATGAGGAAGTGCGTAAAGTTTATTTAGGCAATAATTTTAGTCTTTAACCTTAAATCTTGAACCGTCATTCTTAAATGAAACAATCCTTACACCTTCGACTGGGTCAACAGCTGTCTATGACGCCGCAATTGCAGCAGGCGATCAAATTGCTGCAGATGTCGACATTAGAGTTGCAGCAGGAAATCCAGCAGGCCCTCGAGTCTAATATGATGCTGGAAGTTAATGAGGAAGAAAACACCGTTCAGGACCTCGAAATAGCGCCCGAGAAAAAAATTGACAATGCTGATTTGCTGACCAGTCAAGGTTCGCAAACGGATATACCGGATGAGTTGCCCATTGATTCTTCCTGGGATGATGTTTATGAATACGCGATGGAGTCGGGCGGCAATTCCGCCGATACCGTCGAGTTTGAAACGCAACGCAGTAAATCCTCAACCTTGTTGGACCATTTGTTATGGCAAGTGGAACTCACCTCGTTTTCAGAGCGCGATCACGCCATTGCGATGGCTATTATTGATTCGATCAATGAAGACGGCTATCTGATCAGCAGTCCCGAAGAAATCTTTCAAGGCTTGCAGAGCCAATTGGACGACCTGGATTTCGATGAGGTTAACGCGGTATTGCACAGGGTGCAGAATTTCGATCCGGCAGGCGTTGCAGCCATTGATTTGAAAGATTGCTTGAGATTACAGATACAGCAGTTGCCGGAGACTACGCCTTATAAAGAGGAAGCGTTGACGCTTGTTACCCGGTACTTGGACCTATTGGCTACGCACGAGCAGTCAAAACTGATGCGTAAATTGGGTGTGACGGAACGGCAACTTGGCGAGGTGGTGGCATTAATCAGAACCCTCGATCCTAAGCCGGGGGCGCAGATACAGGAGTCGGATTCAGAATATGTTATCCCCGATGTTTATGTGGTTAAGAAAAACGACAAATGGGAAGTCAATCTGAATCCTGATATAGCGCCTAAATTACGCATCAACCCTTTTTATTCGGGCATGATAAAAAGAGCCGACAACAGCAAGGATAATGCCTGCATGAAAGACCATTTGCAGGAAGCCAGATGGTTTATCAAAAGTCTCCAGAGCCGTAACGATACCTTATTGCGTGTTGCCCGGTGCATCGTGGAAAAGCAGACCGGGTTTCTTGAACATGGCTCTATTGCAATGAAATCCATGGTGCTCAGGGATATTGCCGAAGAACTGGAATTGCACGAGTCGACCATATCCAGGGTGACAACGCAAAAATACATGCATACCCCTAACGGTATTGTCGAATTCAAGTATTTTTTCTCCAGTCATGTTTCAACGGAAGGTGGAGGGGAGTGCTCATCTACGGCCATCAGGGCGTTTATTAAAGAGCTCATCAGCAATGAAAATCTGGCAAAACCGTTAAGTGATAGTAAAATAGCCGAGCTATTAAAAGAAAAGGGCATCAATGTTGCTAGAAGGACAATTGCCAAGTATCGCGAAGCGATGCTCATTTCCTCATCAAGTCAGCGTAAGCGTATTTTATAGCGCCAACTGACACCAAACCAATCATTCACCATTAAAGGAGTTTATCTCATGCAAGTCATCGTAACAGGACATCATCTTGAAGTAACCGACGCTTTAAAAGCGCACATCGACTCAAAATTTGAGAAATTAGCACGTCATTTTGATAATGTTACCGATGTACACGTCATTTTAAGCGTGGAAAAGTTAGTTCAAAAGGCAGAGGCGACATTGCAATTGAGTGGCGCTAAATTGTTTGCCGAAGATCATCAGGAAGATATGTACGCCGCTATCGACAACATGGTTGATAAGCTGGATCGTCAAATCATTAAGCATAAAGAAAAAACCTCGCAGCATAGATAAGATAGGCAAAAGACGAAAGGCGAAGGGCTGAAAAAGCTTTCTTTGCCTTTCGCCCTTGGCCCTTCGCCTGATTTCTTATGAAACTATTAATCGTCAGCGGCCTTTCCGGTTCAGGCAAAAGTATCGCCTTGGATACGCTGGAGGATTGCGGTTATTACTGCATCGATAATCTGCCTGTCACCTTGCTGGAAGACTTTATCAACCACGTCATGCTGGTCGATAAGCTTACCTATGCAAAAACGGCCATAGGCATTGATGCCAGGAATCAGAGCGAAAGCCTGGTCAATTTTTCCGAAAGCCTGGCGCTAATACGCAATAAACAGATTGATTGCGAAATCATCTTTATGCAGGCTGAAGAGTCTACCTTGTTGAAACGCTATAGCGAAACCCGGCGACGGCATCCGCTGACGGATTCAAATGTGCCGTTAAGAGAAGCGTTAAAAATTGAAAAGGAAATGCTTACGCCGGTTGCCAGACACGCCAGTGTGGTCATTGATACCAGTCGGACCCATTATCACCAGTTGCGTGAACTTATCCGGGACCGGATTGGCGAGAGAGACGTTAGGCATATTTCCTTGCAGTTTCAATCATTCGGTTTTAAACATGGCGTTCCATTGGATGCCGACTTTGTGTTTGACGCACGCAGCTTGCCGAATCCTTATTGGATTCCTGAGTTGCGGGGGTTAACAGGAAAAGATCAGCCGGTAATGGATTTTCTTGATAAACAGAAATGGGTTGCCGAGCTTTTTAAGGATGTTACCGGGTTTCTTGAGCGATGGATTCCCCGATTTGAGGCGGAAGGGCGCAGTTATTTGACAGTGGCGATAGGCTGTACCGGCGGCCAGCATCGTTCGGTTTATCTGGTCGATGCGCTTGCCAAACAGTTCAAAGGTCCTTTTTTAAACGTCATTGTCCGGCATCGGGAATTGCAATAAGTTGGACTATTCAGCGTGTTCCATTTCTTTCCAGGGCCGTGTGCTGAGATGTTTTTGCTTAGGATCGTGCATGAAAAACTTGAGCAAATTTTATTTTTAAACCATGAAGGGCATGAAGGATTTAAGTCTTCATGCCCTTCATGGCGATTGCTTAAATTAATTTATGCTTATTTCAATGACAGCGTTTCAGCACGCCCTATCATTTCAATGGATAGCTTGTCTTCCTTGCACAGCCAGCCTATGGCGCGTTGAACGTCATTTTTATTGATGCCGGTTTCGGTGGTAACTTTATTGACACTGGATGGCCCGTTTTTATCCAGATAGTTCCAGACTATTCCTGCTGCATCGCCGATTGTATTGGACATAGTGATTACCTTTTAGTGTTAAGAAGTTTTGGATTGATGCTCAGGCAGCACGATGTTTAATTCCAGCGTTTCCTGAGTGTCATTTTGCTCAAAGTTAACGGATATTGCGTCTTGCTCTACATTAACGTATTTTCGAATAACTTCCAGCAATTCTTTTTGCAATTGAGGAAGATAAGAGGGTTGGTTTCTGGAGCTGCGCTCGTGCGCAACCAGAATTTGAAGCCTTTCCTTGGCGAGGGATGCCGAGCTGGCTTTAGATGTTCTAAAATAGTCCAGTAAACTCATTATTTGCTCCCGAAAAGCTTCCCGAACAGGCCTTTCTTCTCGTCAATGAATCTATGCGGCCGGTCTTCGCCCAAATAGCGCGCGATCACATCCGCATAGGCTTGGCCTGCATCGCTTTTTTCGTCAAGAATAACGGGGGTGCCGGAGTTGGATGCATTCAACACGGACTTCGATTCAGGGATAACGCCTAGCAAGTGCAGTGATAAAATTTCCTGCACATCGTCGACGCTGAGCATCTCGCCTAATCTGACTCTCTCAGGCGAATAACGGGTTAGCAGCAGATATTCTTTAATAGGCTCTTCGTTTTGTTCGGCCCGGCGAGACTTGCTGGATAAGATGCCTAGCATACGATCAGAGTCCCGTACCGAAGAGACTTCAGGGTTGGTGACGATGAACGCGTCGTCGGCAAAATACATGGCCAAATGGGCGCCTTTTTCAATACCGGCCGGGGAGTCGCAGACAATGTATTTAAAGTCTTTTTTCAGTTCGTCTAGGATCTTACCTACGCCTTCCTGGCTCAGGGCGTCTTTATCCCGAGTTTGCGAGGCAGGCAGAATGTAAAGCTGGTTGCAGTTTTTGTCGCGTATCAACGCCTGGTTAAGGCTTGCCTCACCGTTGATGACATTGACAAAATCATAAACAACGCGGCGCTCGCAACCCATGATTAAATCCAGGTTGCGCAAACCCACGTCAAAATCAATGACGACTGTTTTGTGACCTTTCTTTGCAAGCCCCATGGCAATGGCTGCGCTTGTGGTTGTTTTACCAACGCCGCCTTTACCCGATGTTACGACTATAATTCGTGCCACAAATTTTCCTCCAAAGAGCGATATAAATTAAATATCTTTAATAACTAAAGTATGGTTTTGTAAATAGATTTGAACGGGCTGGTTAAGAACGGCGCTATTCAAATCTTCGCTGATCTTGTAATTTCCGGCGATCGAAATAAGCTCGGCCTGCAAATCGGAACAGAAAATCCGCGCTTCGGTGTCGCCTTGCACGCCTGCCAACGCGCGGCCTCTTAGCGAGCCGTACACATGAATATTGCCTTCGGCCAGGATTTCAGCGCCGGCGCTGACCTGGGCTAAAATGACCAAATCGCCTTCGGCATAAATGCGTTGGCCGGAACGGACGGGCTGGGTGATCAGTGTGGTGGTTGCAACGGCTTGAGGTTCAGGCTCTGGAGTTTGCCGCTGCTGCGGCTCGGAAGCCGCTGCAACGTTATGCCCCGAATGTATGGGGATGCCAATTTCCAGTGCCTGTTGATTTTGTTGAGCAGTGCCGCCGCGTATCCCTATCGGCAATAAGCCGAGTTTGCGAGTGATGCGGGTGAGCTCTGTAACATCAACGTCGAGCTCTTGTTTATTCAGGTCCAGCAGGTCAAATACCAGCGGTGAATTTTTGAAGAATTCTGGCGCCAGATGGATTTTTTCCTGTAACTGTTGCTCGATAGTAGCGACATCATTGCTGGCTAAAACCAGCACAGGTACAGAAAAAGTGCTGCTTTTAAATTCCAGTACCGGCGAGCGATGAGCGTTCTGTTGAGAGTCTGTTGACATCCGTTATATCTGGTTAATCAGGAATTATGCTGATTCTAACATTGCTGATAAAAAAAATCATTTTTACAGTGCCGATAAGCTCGTTTTTTGGTATGGGGCGGGGCTTTGGAGATAAACGTTCGCAGAAGAGTCTTTCGAGCAAGGATTCTTAACGATCGGCTATTTTATCCTCATAGCGGTAGAGAGGGCGGCGTCAGCTGTAAATAGGCCGTTATAAATAGCATTACTTGTTAAAACCATTTGTTTTATAAGGTGTTTGTTGTAGGGCGAATAGGGTTCAAGCTTGCAATCTGCGGCATTATCCTTTAACTTAACGCCACATCCGTAAAGGCTAGGGGTGCTTGTCTGTTTTCATGCGGTGCATGGAAAAGGGAGGCTGAGAAAAACCCTTTGAACCTGACCCCGGTTAATGCCGGCGTAGGAAAGCCCAGGCTTACCTGCGCCTTGTTGTTTTGTTGTTGGAGATAAACATGAGCGCCGTCCTTAAAGAAATTACGTCTACTGCATCCAGTAGCGTAAAAATTGATTCCTACCCCGCATCGGAAAAAGTATATGTTCAAGGCAGCCGTCCCGACATACAAGTTCCTATGCGCAAAATTACCCTATCCGATACCCCGCTGCATTTCGGCGCGGAAAAAGGCGCGGAAAAAAATCCGCCGCTTTATGTTTACGATACTTCGGGCGTCTATACCGATCCCAATGTTGAAGTCGATTTGAAAAAAGGTCTCCGCGCTATCCGTTCAGCCTGGATAGAAGAGCGTAACGATACCGAAGAATTGCCCGGCCCCAGTTCCGAGTTCGGCCGTCAGCGCCTTGAAGATCCCGCTACCGCCGAGCTGCGATTTGAGCATATCCGTAAGCCGCGCAAAGCCAAAGCCGGAAAAAACGTATCGCAGATGCACTATGCAAGACAGGGCATCATCACGCCGGAGATGGAATTCATCGCGATTCGCGAAAACCAGAAGATGGAAGAAATGCGCGAATTGTGGAAAGACCAGCATCCCGGCGATTCGTTCGGCGCATCCATTCCCGACGTGATTACCCCCGAGTTTGTCCGTGACGAAGTGGCCAGGGGACGGGCGATCATTCCGTGCAACATCAACCATCCCGAGTTGGAGCCGATGATTATCGGCCGCAATTTCCTGGTTAAAATCAACGGCAATTTGGGCAACTCGGCGGTGACTTCGTCCATCGAGGAAGAAGTCGAAAAGATGCTCTGGGGCATCCGTTGGGGCGGGGACACCATCATGGATCTGTCCACCGGCAAAAACATCCATGAAACCCGCGAGTGGATTTTGCGCAACTCACCGGTACCTATCGGCACCGTGCCGATTTATCAGGCGCTGGAAAAAGTCAACGGCAAAGCCGAAGACTTGACTTGGGAAATCTTCCGCGACACCTTGATCGAGCAAGCCGAGCAGGGCGTGGATTACTTTACGATTCATGCCGGGGTGCGTTTGCATCACGTGCCGCTCACCGCAAAACGCATGACCGGCATCGTGTCGCGCGGCGGTTCGATCATGGCGAAATGGTGTCTGGCGCATCACACCGAAAGCTTTTTGTACACGCACTTTGAAGAAATCTGCGAAATCATGAAAGCCTATGACGTGGCTTTTTCATTAGGCGACGGCCTGCGTCCGGGTTCGATCTATGACGCCAATGACGCCGCGCAATTCGGCGAACTGGAAACGCTGGGCGAACTGACCAAAATCGCCTGGAAGCACGACGTGCAAACCATGATCGAAGGTCCGGGCCACGTGCCGTTGCACATGATCAAGGTCAATATGGACAAGCAGTTGGAAGAATGCGGCGAAGCGCCTTTCTATACCTTGGGCCCGCTGACCACCGACATCGCGCCCGGTTACGACCATATCACCTCGGCGATTGGCGCGGCCAATATCGGCTGGTACGGTTGCGCGATGCTGTGTTACGTGACCCAAAAAGAGCACTTAGGTCTGCCGAACAAACAGGATGTGCGCGAAGGCATCGTGACTTACAAAATCGCCGCCCATGCGGCCGACTTGGCGAAAGGCCATCCAGGCGCGCAGGCGCGCGACAACGCGATGTCCAAGGCGCGCTTCGAGTTCCGCTGGGAAGACCAGTTCAATATCGGCCTGGATCCCGAAAAAGCCCGCGAATTCCATGACGAAACCTTGCCTAAAGAGTCGGCCAAAGTCGCGCATTTTTGCTCGATGTGCGGCCCGCATTTTTGCTCGATGAAAATCAGCCAGGATGTGCGCGACTATGCTGCGGAAAAAGGCCTCAAAGAAGAGGAAGCTTTGTTGAAAGGCATGGATGAGAAATCCAAGCAGTTCCTTGAAGAAGGCGCCGATATTTATCATAAAGTTTAACGGCTTGAAGCCCTTCCCGTTGGCGGGGAAGGGCTTTTTTCTTGATATGTCCCCGTTCGGCGCACCGCTGTTCCCGCTCCACCAATCATTTATCTAAAACCAATAACCACCGGAAGCAAGGCGAAAATAATGGGCGCTTATCAACATATTTTATTGGCTGTCGATTTTTCCGAACATGGCGACATGGTTGCCCGCAGGGCGAAGGATTTGGCCGGAAAATACCAAGCCAAATTGAGCCTTATTCATGTGCTGGATAATATTCCGATGCCGGACACCGGCTATGGAACCGTCATTTCGTTGACTGAGGATTCAGGTTACGGGTTGCTGGAGGCGGAGAAAGCCAAGTTGGTGCAAATCAGCGATGGGCTTGGAGTGACTCAGGCTAACCGTTGGCTGGTCTGGGGCGCGCCCAAGCAGGAAATTGTCCGGCTTGCCGAGCAGGAACAGGTTGATTTAATCGTTGTCGGCTCTCATGGGCGGCATGGCTTATCGTTATTGTTGGGGGCAACGGCAAATAGCGTGCTGCATTACGCCCGTTGCGACGTGATGGCGATTCGATTGCAGGATGATTAGTTTTTAGATGCTATAATTTTTTACAGGAGCTCGATTGCACGGAATCAGCCTCGTGGGACTGCGTTGCTCCAACGCATGCAAGAGCCCTACCCTACCCGCAGCAGCCCCCGGCGTCTGTCTGTGAATGAGCAGGAAAACTTCAAAAATATTATTCAAGGGATCTAATATGGCAAGCAATATCACGTTCACGTCGAGTTTAAAGTCAAGATTAATGCTGATGGCGGCCATCCCGGCTCTTGCCCTGCTTTATTTTTCCGGTTCGGGAGTTGTTGAGCGGCTGGCGGTATCGAAAGAAATGGTCCAACTCGAATCGCTGGTCGATGTCTCGGTCAAAATTGGCGCACTGGTACATGAAATGCAGAAAGAGCGCGGCATGAGCGCCTCGTTCATCAGCAGCAACGGGGCTAAGTTTTCCGCCGAATTGCCTGCGCAACGCGCAAGAACCGATAAAGCTATTGAGACGCTTCAGACAAGACTTAACAGTTTTGATGCCGGCATTTACAGTGACGGACTGAAAACGCTGCTAGACTCCGCTACCGCCAATTTGGCGGAGCTGGCCGCCAAACGCGGCGGCATCAGCGCCCTGGGCCTGGAAGTGGCGCAATCGAGCGCTTATTACACCAAGACCATTGCTTCCCTGCTCGATATTTCCGCGCAGGTCTCCACGCTCAGCAGTCATAGCGAAATTTCCCGTTTGGCTTCCTCGTATTCAAGTTTACTCAAAGCCAAGGAGCGCACCGGCATGGAGCGCGCGCTACTGGTTGCTACATTTGGTTCGGACCAGTTTACGCCCGACGCCCATAGCCGATTTTTGAAAAACTTTTCCGCCCAGGATGTTTACACCGATCTGTTTTTCGCCTACGCGCTGGACAGTCAAAAAGCATTTTATAAGGCCAAAGTTTCCGGGCCTGCGGTTGATGAAGTCGCGCGAATGGAGAAAATCGCGATGGATAAAAGCAATGGCTTCGGTATCGATCCGCTGTACTGGTTTAAAACGGTGACCGAAAAGATTGACCTGATCAAGGAAGTCGAAGACAGGCTTTCCGGCGATTTGCTCGATGCGGCAAGCAAACTCAAGAGCGAGGCTGAACGGACGGCGGTATTCTTCATCGCGCTAACCGTGCTGTCTGTCTTGGCGACTGTCGCATTGACATTTTTTATCAGCCGGGAGATTTTGCGCTCGATTAATGCGCTTCGGCAGGTGGCCGGCGCTATTGCAAGCGGCGATTTGAGTTCCAGTATCGACCTTTCGCAAAAGGATGAGCTGGGCGAGTTATTCCGTTCCATGGATAGCATGCAGCAACAATTGCTGTCCCGTATAACGAAAGAGCATCGTGAGCATGACGAAGCCTTGCGCCTTAAAATCGCCCTGGATGGAATAACCTCTAATGTGATGGTGGCTGACAACGAAGGCAATATTATCTATTTGAATCCGGCCGTGCTTACTATGATGCAACACGCCGAGTCCGATATTCGTATGGTCCTGCCTAAGTTTGATTCCGGTAAGTTATTGGGGGCGAACATGGATTCTTTTCATAAGAATCCGGCACACCAGAAAAAGTTGCTTGGCGCGTTAACCTCGACTTTTAACAGCGAGATTATCATTGGAAGACGTACTTTTAATTTGATAACCAATCCCATCAGTAACGAACAAGGACGGCGAATCGGTACGGTCGTGGAATGGCAAGACCGTACCGCGGAAGTGGCTATCGAACAGGAAATCGCCAAAGTGGTCAGTGGGGCGGTGTTAGGCGATTTCAACCAGCGCATTGACGAAGGGGATAAAGAAGGCTTCTTCCTGGAATTAGCCGAGGGCGTTAATGAACTGATGGAAGTCAGCTCTACCGGCCTGAATGAAGTCGTGCGCGTACTGGGTGCGTTGTCCCGAGGCGACCTGACCCAAACCATCACCAATAATTATTCGGGAACTTTCGGTCAACTTAAAGACGACTCCAACTCCACGGTTGAAAAACTGAAAGAGATTGTCGGGCAAATCAAGGAAGCATCCGAAACGATCAATACCGCGGCAAAAGAAATCGCCGCAGGCAACAATGACCTGTCGCACCGTACCGAAGAGCAGGCCGCCAGCCTGGAACAAACCGCCGCCAGCATGGAAGAGCTGACCTCCACCGTGCAGGCCAACAGCCAGAATGCGAAGCATGCCAACCGGCTTGCCGTCGGCGCAACAGATATTGCCGGGCAGGGCGTCAAGGTGGTTGGCCAGGTTGTATCGACGATGGAAGATATTAACGAGTCTTCGCGCAGGGTAGTGGACATCATTTCGGTAATAGACAGCATTGCATTCCAGACCAATATACTCGCACTGAACGCCGCGGTGGAAGCGGCCCGCGCCGGCGAACAAGGCCGGGGCTTTGCGGTTGTGGCCGTCGAGGTGCGCAATCTTGCGCAACGCGCCGCGGCAGCCGCGGCGGAAATCAAAGGCCTGATCGGCGATTCGGTGGAAAAGGTTGAAGACGGCACCAAGCTGGTCGCCCAGGCCGGTTTAACCATGGAAGAAATCGTCAGTGCGATTCGCGGCGTGACGGTCATTATGTCCGAGATCAGCGCCGCCTCGATGGAACAGACCTCCGGTATCGAGCAGGTCAATCAGGCCATCGGCCAAATGGACGACGTGACTCAGCAAAATGCCGCATTGGTAGAGCAGGCCGCCGCCGCAGCGGAATCGCTGGAGGAACAAACGCAACAACTTGCGGTTACCGTGTCGCACTTTAAATTGGACGGTAATTCGCGTGGTTTCATTGGATTTGCCAATGCCGAGCCGGTACGTGCAGTCAGTCAGACCGGCATAAAAAGCGCTCCTGTCGAGAAAGAGTCTTATCAAAATACGCCCGCATCAGATAATATCGGCATAGACCTGGACAAGGCGCTTGAGAAACATTCTGAGTGGAAGGTAAAGCTTCGCGCCGCCATATCAAAACGCGAAGAAATGGATGCGGCAATCATTTCAAGAGATGATTGTTGTGATTTCGGTAAATGGTTGCATCACGACGTCAAGCATCACCTCGCCCATAAGCCGAGTTATGCCGATTGTGTGTCCAAGCATGCCGCCTTTCATATCGAGGCGGGAAGAATAGCGAATATGATCAATGCAAAAAAATTCAGAGAGGCGGAAACAATGCTGGGTAATGGATCCGCTTTCGTTTCCGCTTCAACGGCTGTCGGGGTTGCAATTATGCGCTTGAAAAAAGATTTCAACTCTCCGGTAAGTGCTGTCGCCAAGCCAAAATCTCAAGCAACGATAGCAAGTGCCGATGAGTGGGAAGAATTTTAATGCGGTAGCGCCGACAAAGGGCGATTGTTTAGCCGCCCTTTTTATTTAAAGCCTGTTTTGCCTGATTCCACAAAACATCCAATTCGGCCAGTTCGCAGTCTTTCAGGTTCAGGCCGGACGTTTCAAGCTGTTGCTCTATGTGTTGGAAGCGCCTGGAGAATTTTTGGGTGCTTTCCTTCAGCGCGACTTCGGCATTGACGTTTAAATGCCGGGCCAGATTAACCGCAACCAGCAGCAAATCGCCGATTTCCTCCTGAATATGCGCCTGATTCCCGGATTGCCAGGCTTCTTTAACCTCATCCAGCTCTTCCAGCACTTTATCGAAAACCGGCAACACGTCCGGCCAGTCAAAGCCGTGATTTGCGGCGCGATCCTGTATTTTCTCGCACTCGATCAATGCCGGAAGATTGCGGGCCACGCCCGACAACACGCTTTCCCGTTCCTCGGTTTTGCTTTTTTCCCGGCGTTCGTCGGCTTTTGCCTGTTCCCAGGCTTGGTGCCGCTCTTCATCCGTGGTGAAAACGGCATCGGAAAAAACATGCGGATGGCGGCGGATCAGCTTGTCGCAAATGCCGGCCGAGACCTGTTCAAAATTGAATAACCCTTGTTCCTCGGCGATCTGGGAATGGAACACCACTTGCAGCAGCAGGTCGCCCAATTCCGAGCGCAAATCGTCCAGGTCGTTGCGTTCAATCGCATCGACGACTTCGTAGGCTTCTTCAATCAGGTAAGGAATCAGGCTGGTGAAATCCTGTTTGACATCCCACGCACAGCCTTGTTCCGGGTGGCGTAGCCGCGACATGATGTCTAAGAGATTTTGGGTGTGTTTTAGCATGAATAGCTCGGTATAACTGTTTTAGATTCACCACGAAGGCACGGAGAACACGAAGAAATAAACTTCGTGTTCTTCGTGCCTCGGCAACTGCTCCTGCATGACCCACAGGGATGTGGGAAATGCAGATATTGCAGGAGCAAATATCTGTCCGTGCAGTCGTTCGTGGTGATTAATGCTTTTGGCAGATAAGTAATTAACGATTAAAACGAAGAACCGAAATTCTCGCGGTAGCGTTGCTTGAAGCCGTCCATATCAAATGAGTGGTTCTGCGTGCCGTTATTTTCGATTTTAATCGCGCCCAGCAATGAGGCGACCCTGCCGGTGGTTTCCCAACCCAAGTCATTCATCAGGCCGTATAAAATGCCGGCACGATAGGAATCGCCGCAACCCGTCGGGTCAAGTATCGCTTTGGGCTTTGCAGGGGGAATGTTGATGCACTCGCCGTGAGTGTAAATCTGGGAGCCTTTACCGCCCAACGTAATAATCAGCGCCTCAACCCGTTCGGCCAGTTGTTCGAACGACAGGCCGGTGCGCTCCAGCATCAGTTCGGATTCATAATCGTTCAATGTCACCCAGGTCGCCTGATCGATAAGCTTGAGCAGCTCTTCCTTGTTAAACATCGGCATGCCCTGGCCCGGATCGAAAATAAACGGGATATCCAGTTCTGCGAACTGCTCGGCATGCAGCTGCATGCCTTCCTTGCCGTCGGGCGATACGATGCCTATGCTGATCTTTCCGTCGGTCGGCACTGAATTCAGGTGCGAAGAATTCATTGCGCCGGGATGGAATGCGGTAATCTGGTTGGCTTCTTCATCGGTGGTGATATAGGCTTGGCCGGTATAGCTGTCATCCAGGATCTTGATAAATTCGCTCGACAACTGGTTTTGCGCCATCCATTGGGCATACGGTTCAAAATCATGGCCGACTGTGGCCATGATTAACGGCTCTTCGCCCAGCAGTTTCATATTGTAGGCAATATTGCCCGCGCAACCGCCGTATTCGCGGCGCATGACCGGCACCAGGAATGATACGTTCAGGATATGGATTTTTTCCGGCAGAATATGGTTTTTAAATTTATCATGAAAAACCATGATGGTGTCGTAAGCCATAGACCCACATATTAATGCGCTCATTGCGTTCCTCTTTATCTTCAGGGATGGTGTGTATGCCGTAAGGCTGCCGGAGCAGTCGCGGCTAAAGTAAAATTAATGCCCAGGTTACCGCGGCCCAGGCCAGCGACATCATGACAGCGGCGGAGCCAATATCCTTGGCGCGGCCCGATAATTCGTGATGCTCGAAACCCACTCGATCGACTACGGCCTCTACGGCTGTATTTAACAACTCGACCAGCATGACTAAAACGATGCTGCCGATCAGCAGCAGTTTTTCAATCGGAGTTTCTCCGAGCCATATCGCCAGGGGGGTCGTTAGCACAAACAGGATGACTTCCTGTCTGAATGCCTCTTCATGCGTCCAGGTTGCCTTAAAGCCGGCAACAGAGAAGAAACACGCGTTAATCAGGCGTTTAAAGCCTTTTGCATTTTGATTTGCCATTATTTGTTGATTATCTGTAATTGAAAAAAACAAATATTACACAGCTGTGTGTCAGTTTCGTTACAAACCAAGTAAAACAAAATTATTGCTCAATCATTTGCTGGTAGGCATCCGCATCCATTAACGCGTCCAGTTCGCTCAGGTCGTCCGCTTTGATACAAAACAGCCAGGTTCCGTAAGCGTCATCGTTGACCTGCTCGGGGGCGTCCACCAAGGCGTCGTTGACCGCGACCACTTCGCCGGCAACCGGGCTGAACAAATCGGATGCGGTTTTAACCGATTCGACCACGGCGCACTGTTCTTGCGCTGCAACCTTGCGGCCCAGTTCCGGCAGCTCAATAAAAACCAAATCGCCTAATTCTTCCTGCGCAAAATCGGTAATGCCGACACGAACGATGTTATCGCCTTCCACCTGCGCCCATTCGTGGGTTTTTGCGTACTTTAAGTTATCCGGTAGATCGCTCATGATAATCTCTCAATAGTGATAGTTACTTTATTTTTTAAGGATAACGTGCAATTTTTTAAAAACAACAAAAAAATGCATTTAAGAATGGAAATCTTATAACATGAACGCATCTATCTATTTCTTTACCGTCTACATGAATGCTCTTTTTATAGCCTGTATTTTTATACTCAGCATTGCCCCGGTTGCCGCCGATGATGACGATAAGCCGGTTGCCAAATTGTCGCAATCCGCAGGGCCGGGAACCATTTTCCTGGCCGCCAAAGCCCAGGCGTTATCCGGCTTGCAGACGATAACGCTGACCGCCGCCAGCTATCGGCCTGAATTTCCGGCTTACGGCAAAGCGGTCAACATTCAACCTCTGGTCGATTTACGGCACCGCTATCTGGTCGCATTAACCGAGCGCGGCAGCGCCGCGGCGAAGTTTAAACAGGCCGAGCAGAACATCAAGCGTCAGCAAGATTTGTATGATGACGGCGCGACATCAAAACGGAACCTGCAAGTCCAGCAGGCGCAGTGGCAAATCGACAAAGCCCTGGTTGATGCAAGCGGCGTCCAAGGCAAGGCTATTCTCGATCAGGCCCGGCTCAGCTGGGGCGAAAAGCTGACTGAATGGGCTTTGGCGACCGATTCCGACAAGCTGGGGGCTTTTTTGTCCGGCCGGAAAACCTTGCTGCAAATCACCCTGCCCGCTACGAAGCAGCTGTCCGGGGACATTCAGGACATTTATGTCGATGCGTCGGGCAACCGCAGTACGGCCGTTAAGGCCGAGCTGATTTCAGCGGCTCCGCAAACAGACACGACCGTACAAGGCGAAAGCTACTTCTTTCAGACCGACGGCCGCCGCAATTGCTCCGGGCAGTCTTGCGGCATACACGCCATCCCTGGCGATAACCATATCAGGACCGGCATGCGCGTCACGGCCTGGATACCGGAACAAGGCGAAAGCCATACGGGTGTAGTGATCCCGAAATCCGCTTTAATCTGGTACCTGGATCAGGCTTTCGTTTACATCAAAACCGCCGAAGAACAATTCAGCCGCCGCACGATAGACCGGTATTCGGCAACGACCGGCGGTTATTTTGTCGGAAGCGGCATTAATCCAGGCGAGCAGCTGGTTGTCACCGGAGGGCAAATGCTGTTGTCGGAAGAATTCAGGGGGCAAATCCCGAATGAGGATAATTAGCCGGGCGGAGATAACAGCGACACGGCACTTAACGCCATTTAAGGCGGGGCGGAGAAAACAAACTATGACATGGAGTGCAAGCTTTGCTTGCGGACAGGCAAAGCCCGTATTCCCATCTTAAGAATGACGGCCATTGCAGAAGCAAACATTAATCCCAAGGCGGCGCATCGCCGTCATAGGCGACAAAATCTTTAACCGTCGCATGGGTTTTGACGCCGGAGGCGGACTTCTTGGATGAAGAACTGATATGGGACGATGAAGTCTTCGCTCTCGGCGATTCGACAGCGCCGGATTCGGCTTGCCATTTGGCAAACAGCGCAACGTCCTTATCCGCCGGGACAAACCATTTCTTCTGGACTGCGTCCCACCTTGCGCCGAGCGCTTTAGCCTCATCCTTTTGGGCGAAAGGTACATTCAGATAAGTTTTCGATTCTGCCATTTTGCAATAGAGGGGGCGGGCTAGACGGGGTGAATTGCGGTATTATAAATCATTGCCGACGCGGCAGGACTGGATAATTAAATCGGATAACCCTAAAACCGGAGTTGGACCGTGTGAAAGCCGTTCGTGCCGAGCCCTTCGACTGCGCTCAGGAGAGCCTTGTCGAAGCACGAACGGATTTCACGCATTCCAACTGAATTTTTTAGGATGAACAGATATTTGCTCCTGCAATATATCCCTGGATCGTGCATGAAATAACTTGAGCAAATTTTATTTTTAAACCATGAAGCGCATGAAGGACATGAAGGATTTAAGTCTTCATGTCCTTCATGCGCTTCATGGTGATTACTTAAATTAATTTATGCATGTTCCCCGGTGGATTATGCAGGAGCAGCGTAGCGGTGCGCCGTGGCGAAGCCTTACCCACAAAAACAAAC